>NZ_MNQY01000125.1:0-65160 GCF_001915675.1 Parabacteroides sp. merdae-related_45_40
ACAGTTGTTAGGAAAAAATCAAAGGGAAGCGGTTTGCACGCCGCTTCCCATAAATATTTAAATACCATATGGATAGAACCATCAACGTTATCCTTAAACCGTTGCGTCGTTTTGCTATGCAAAAACCGAATGCGAGTATCTTATTATTCATGGCTATGATTCTTGCTATGCTATTTGCCAATTCCCCTTGGGCGGAGTCCTACCATAACATCTTATCTCATCCGATTGATTTGAAGATAGGTAATTTCACACCGTTTATGCATCATGGAGAAGTGATGCCGATGCTGGTCTTTGTGAATGATGCCTTGATGGCAGTCTTCTTTTTTGTGATTGGATTGGAGATTAAGCAGGAAATTCTGATTGGGGAGTTGAGTTCGGTACGGAAAGCACTGCTTCCGATTATTGCGGCCTGCGGCGGGATGATCGTTCCGGTATTGTTTTATTTTCTGGTTTGTCATTCGGCACCCGAAGTGCGAGGTGTGGCTATTCCGATGGCGACCGATATCGCCTTTGCCTTGGCTGTTTTAGGGTTGTTGGGAAAACGGGTTCCACTCAGCATGCGTATTTTTTTGACGGCATTGGCGGTGGTGGATGATATCGGCGGAATCATTATTATCGCCTTGTTTTATAGTGGTGAGATTGCGTTTGAGCCACTTCTGATCTCACTCGCCTTGCTGGCTTTGCTATATGTAGGGGGAAGGATGAGGGTGAATAACATTGCTTTCTACTATATAATAGGTTTCTTTGTGTGGATGCTATTTCTTGAGTCGGGTATTCATCCGACCATAGCGGGTGTGCTGGTCGCATTCACCGTTCCGGCTCGTCCGGTTGTTAAGCTGGATGATTTCACTTGTGAAATGACTGGCTATCTGGATATGCTGGATTACACAGAAGTGCGTCATTCCCGGAAAGCGGCGGTTCTTTCATCGACACAGATTCAAGTTCTCAACAATATTCATTCATTGGCGGACAAAACAATCAGTCCGTTGCAAAGCATTGCCAACAAACTCCATCCGTTAGTCAATTATCTGATCCTGCCGCTCTTCGCTTTTGTCAATGCAGGCGTTACTTTCGGGGATATCGGGATCGGTTCGTTACTGGGAATCCCGTTGGCGGTATTCTTCGGCCTGTTTGCCGGAAAGTCGCTGGGTATTTTCCTGTTCACCTATATTTTTGTCCGTTTGCGTCTTGCTACGATGCCGGAAGGGGTGAGCAAACGGAACCTATTCGGGGTGTCGATGTTGGGCGGTATCGGTTTTACGGTAGCTCTCTTTATCGCGAACCTGTCTTTTGCCGGGATGCCTGATGTCGGAGTAGAGCTATTGAATCAGGCAAAGTTGGGCGTATTTGCCGGTTCGTTCATTTCAGGCTTGTGCGGTTATTTGATATTAAAGAAAGTATTACCTAAAAATTATAGAGATGGACAGACGTAAATTTATTCAGACTGGGATTGCCGGAGTAGCCGGTTTATCGTTAGTCCGCACAGGACTTGCCAACATACAGATGACCGTACCTTCGGATATATCGGTCGACAGGGTGAAACTGGGAAAGACCGGATTGAAAGTCTCTCGTATAGCTATGGGAACCGGGACGAAAGGCTGGAATTACCAGTCCAATCAGACCCGGCTCGGACTGGATAACTTTGTGAAGATAGCCCGTCACGGTTATGAACGCGGTATTCGCTTCTTCGATATGGCCGATATGTACGGTTCGCAACCATTTGTCGGAAAAGCCCTGAAAGAGTTGCCTCGTGAGAAACTCACGCTGATGACGAAGATGTGGACCTACGACGAAGGGTCGGAAAAACGCGAGTCGGTCAGCAAAACCCTCGACCGTTTCCGCCAGGAAGTTGGTACGGACTATTTCGATATCCTCCTACTGCACTGTATGACGAAAGGCGACTGGGCGGAAACTCGTAAATTTTATATGGACGGCCTGGCGAAAGCCAAGCAGGATGGTATCGTGAAAGCTGTCGGCGTCTCCTGTCATAACTGGGAAGCGCTGGTCGAGGCAGTCGACAATCCGTGGTGTGACGTTATCCTCGCCCGCTTGAATCCGTTCCAAAGCCATATGGATGGGACGGTCGAAGCCGTAAACGAACTTTTAGGCAAGGCACGCAAGAAAGGCAAAGGGCTTATCGGAATGAAAATTTTTGGTGAAGGCAAACATGTTTCTGATGCCGAACGCGAACGTTCCATCCGTTTTGCTGTTACCGAAAGTAACTTGCATTGCATGACACTTGGTCTGGAGTCCATCGCGCAGATGAATGATGCGATAGAGCGGGTGATGCGGAATGCCAGAGGATAGCTGCCTTATTCCGCCACCTTGCGTATCTTGTGCCGATACTGATAATCAGCTGTTAACGCGAAAAAATAATCAGTTCGGCACATGGCATTGCCAGCCATAATCCCCTTTCTCCCAATAAGTGAGGAAGGGTGAGGAAAGAGTTTGCAAAAGTAGTCTTTTAAGTCCGGCCAGAAATTACCATTTGGTAAAAAATAAGAATAATAATGTACATAAAAATGCTTATATTCGCAGACAGTCTGTTTGTCGAAAGTGTAACTGTTAAATTCAGGAAATATGGCGAAATATCTGTATTATATCTGTGCCTGTTGTTTTTTGTTTTTATTCAGCAGATGTGGAAAAGGTAAAAGCGAATCCGAAGAGATCCCTTTCAATCCCTATGTGGAGGCGTTTACCTCCGGTACGATTTCAAGATATACGCCCGTATATCTTATTTTCAACCAGGAAATAGCAGTTGACAGAATGGAGCCTGACCAACTTCGTGACCTGGTCAAGATCAAGCCCGAGACAGTCGGCGAGTTCGCATTTGAAAATAGCCGGACGATCGTATTCAAGCCATCCAAGAGTTTTGAGCGCGACACTCGTTACGAGGTAAAGGCTGATCTATCAGAGTGGTTTGATACGGAACGAAAGGACAAATATTTCTCATTCAGATTCTCGACGCAGCCTTTGCTGTTGCGTGCCAACCTGCAATCCGTCGATATCAACCGGAAGAATGAAAACGGCTACGACATTGTCTGCTCGGTATTTACGCCGGACAGGGAAATTCCCGAAACTGTAGAGTCGCTTGTCCGTTTCTCCGAAAAGGCGAATGCCAGATGGCAACATAGTCCCGACGGAAAGAGGCATGAAATTTCTATCTCGAACATACAGGCCGGGACGGATGCGACACGTGCCTTTAAATTATCCGTAGCCCCGAATAAACTGAAAGTGCCGGAGGAGGAACTGCTATCTGTCGATATTCCCGAACTGAATGATTTTGCCGTGTATGAAGTCGAATATGTCGCAGAGCCGGAACGTTACGTCGAAGTCACCTTTACGAAACTACTCGATGCGGCACAAAACATGCAGGGACTTGCCTGGATCGACGGTAACAAATCGGAGACCGTCAATGTCGAGGGCAATAAGCTCCGCCTTTATCCCGATGCAGGTAGCAAAGGTGCCCTTAATGTTCATCTGAGCCAGAACATCAGAAGCAAAAACGGGCTGAACCTGAAAGAAAGCATCGTTCGTCAGATCGTAGTCAGTGATGAAAAGCCGGAAGTCCGTTTTATCGGCAACGGTGTGATCATCCCACAGTCCACACAACTGACTATTCCTTTTCAAGCCGTCTACTTGCGCGGCGTAGTAGTGCGTGTCATCAAGATATTCGAACAGAACATCGGACAATTCCTTCAGGTGAATGATCTCGAAGGAACGAGTGACCTGATGCGTGTCGGTCGCCTGATCGCGCGTAAAACGATCTTCCTCGATGAAGACGCCACCCAGGATCTCAGTCGTTGGAATACCTACGCGATCGATTTGAAAGAACTGATCGACCCCGAACCCGGCACCATCTACCGGGTGGAACTGTCGTTCAACCGGGATTTGTCCGCCTATCCCTGCGAAGACCTCGTCAAGAAAAGTAAAGAACAACTGCTTGCCGATGATGAGATCAAGTTCAAGGAAGAAAGTAGCCGTTTCGATGGAGGCGGTTATTACTACTATAACGGCGACTTCGACTGGTCCGACTACGATTATAGCAAACGTGGCGACCCCTGTTCCAACAGCTATTATTATAATACGACCGTCGGCAAGAATGTCCTCGCCACCAATCTCGGTCTGTTGGCGATGGCCGGCGAAGATAACGATATGACTGTCCTTGTACATAACATTCTGAGCACCCATCCAGAGAAAGGTGTCAAAGTCGTTGTCTACAACTACCAGCGTCAGGAATTAGCCTCCGGCGTGACAGACGACAAAGGGCAGGTGCGTTTCTCGCTGAAAAACGGCAAGCCGTTCTATCTGACTGCTTCCCTCGGACAGCAACGCTCGTATCTTCGTGTAGACGACGGTTCCGCCCTTTCGCTGAGTTCGTTCGATGTCTCCGGAGAAGTCGTGCAGAAAGGTATCAAGGGCTTCATCTACGGCGACCGCGGTGTATGGCGTCCGGGCGACACGCTGCATCTCGGCTTTATGTTGAACGACCGCAGCCGGATGCTCCCTGCTAACCATCCGGTCATCATGGAACTTTACAATCCGCTCGGCCAGTTCTACCTGCGCAAGACACAGACAAAAGGCGAAGCAGGACTTTATGTTTTCGATATGCCGACCGAACCCGATGCGCCGACAGGCGCTTGGAACGTCAACGTGAATGTCGGCGGCGTCACCTTTACGAAGCGTCTCCGTATCGAAACGATCAAACCGAACCGCTTGAAGATATCCCTTACGATGCCCCCCAAAAAATTGCTCCGAGGCGAACCGCTCGATGCCGCTATGCACGTGGAATGGCTACAGGGAGCAACTGCCCGCAATCTGAAATACGATATTCAGGGAACCTTTATCTCGACCCCGACCACCTTTTCCGGCTATAAGAAATTCTATTTCGATGATCCTTCGAAAATCTTCAACAGCGAAGAAAGCAAAGTGATCTCCGGTGTGACCGATGCAGCGGGCGACGCCACCATCAAAGCCCGTTTCGAGACCGGCGCTTCGGCTCCCGGTATGTTGTTGGCGAGTTTCGTCACCCGTGTGTATGAGGAATCCGGCGATTTCAGCATCGATGCTAACCGGGCGTTCTATTCACCCTACCGTCGCTATGCCGGCATCAAGTCGCCCCAGCAAGACGGGGAACCACTGAAGACAGGAACCGAATATAAATATGAGGTAGCCTCCGTTGATTATCTTGGACAGGCGGTAGCTAATACCGAACTCGAAGTGAAAGTCTATAAAGTCCATTGGTACTGGTGGTGGAGCTCAGATAACGGGAGCCTGGCGAACTATGTCTCGAATTCGTACAACAAACCGGTGAAAACCTTCACCGTCCGTACTGGTACGAATGGTATGGCCTCCTTCAACCTGAGATATGCCGATGCCGATTGGGGAACCTATTTTATCTCGGTGAAAGACAAAGAGAGCAAACACTCTACCGGTGTGATGAACTATTTCGACTGGCCTTACAGTGAAGGCAGACGCGATGCTGACGGTTCTTCCTCCGCCAATATGCTAACCTTCAAGACCGACAAGGACACATACGCACCAGGCGAACAGATCGTTGTTACCTTCCCCTCTGTCAAGGGAAGCCGCGCGATCATCAGCATTGAGAACGGAACACGTGTCCTTTCGACCACTGAGCACATGTGCAACGACGGGCAGACTACGGTCAAGCTCGCCGTCACTCCGGATATGCAGCCAAACGCGTACCTTTATATAACACTCTTGCAACCGCATGGTGTCACGAAGAACGACCTGCCGATCCGCATGTACGGTGTCGTCCCTTTCACGGTTACATCTCCCGAAAGCCATTTGGCCCCGATTATCCATATGGCGGATGAGGTCAAGCCTGAAGCACCTTGTCACGTGATGGTTTCCGAAAAGAACGGTCGCGAGATGGCCTACACACTGGCGATTGTCGACGAAGGGTTGCTTGACCTAACCCGCTTTCGCACACCCGATCCCTGGCAGGCGTTTAACGCCCGCGAGGCATTGGGGGTTAATACCTGGGATTTGTACAACTACGTGGTCGGCGCGTATGGCGGCCGTATCGAGCAACTGTTCAGTATTGGCGGCGACGATGCCTTGAATAAAGGTCCGAAGGCGATAGTGAACCGCTTTAAGCCGGTCGTGCAGTTTGCCGGTCCGTTTCTGCTGAAAAAGGGAGAAAAACGGCAGCATACCTATAAGATGCCGAACTACAACGGCCGTGTCCGCGTCATGGTCGTCGCTGGAAACGGGGAGGCTTACGGCAACACGGAGAAGAGCGTGCTCGTGCGCAAGCCTGTCATGCTGCTCGGCACACTCCCGCGCGTTATCGGCATAGGAGAGGAGATGGTGGTTCCTGCTACCGTCTTTGCCACCGAAAAAGGAGTTGGAGACGTGCAGGTCACGATCGCCTGCTCCGGCAATATGGAGGTAGTCGGCGAGAAGAGCCATATGCTGCACTTTGAAACGGTCAGTGACAAACTGGCGCAGTTCCGCATTCGTGTGAAAGATACCCCCGGAGCCGGACACGTGAAGATCACGGCTACCGGCGGTGGTGAAAAGTCTGTATATGAAACCGATATCGAAATCCGTTCCGTACGCCGTCCGCAAATCAAGGTGACACCTGTGACGCTCGAAGCCGGAAAGAGCTGGAAAGGGACGGTCGGCCTTCCCGGCGTGGAGGGTACGAACTCCCTTGTGCTCGAAATGTCGGATGTCCAACCTGTCAACCTCTCCACGCGGTTGTCCTATCTGTTGGGCTACCCGCATGGATGTGTTGAACAGATCACTTCGAAGGCATTCCCGCAACTGTACTTGAGCGGGGTCGCCTCGTTGACCCGCGAACAGGAGCAATCGACTGAAGCGACCGTGAAAGAAGTGATCCGTCGCCTGCGTTCCTACCAGACGGTAGACGGTTCCTTCTCCTACTGGCCTGGTGGAACGGCTCCCAATGCTTGGGGGACTGTTTATGCCATCCACTTTCTGCTCGAAGCGGAGAAGAAAGGTTACCTTGTACCCGAAGGCATGATGCGGAATGCGTTGAATGACTTGAGCCGTATTGCCCGTAACTGGAAACCGGAAGCCTCCTATTCTGCCGAATCCGAAGAAATGACGCAGGCATACCGCCTGTTTGTCCTCGCTTTAGGGCAAGTTGCCGAGGTCGGCGCCATGAATCGCCTGAAAGAGAGTAAGACGCTCATGTCTATGAGTCGCTATCTGTTGGCGGCGGGTTATGCTTTGGTCGGACGTCCGGATGTATCGAAAGAGTTGGTTGTAAAGACAACGGCTCTGACAACGGCTTGTTCCGGATACGATCAGACGTTCGGCAGCGACTTGCGTGATACTTCGATCCGCCTGATGACGCTCTGTCTGCTCGATGGCGGTAAGGAAGCGGCTCTCTTGACAAATGAAATATCCAAGACGCTCGCATCCGACGATTGGCTGAGCACGCAATCCACGGCATTCAGCCTGGTGGCTCTTTCCGACTATATGGAGAAATATAAGATGTCCGGCTCGATGGACTTCTCCTATGCCGTAGACGGCAAGGCGAAGAAGGTTTCCACCACTCGGAACATCTGGACGGAGACTTTGCTTGACAAGACTGCCTCTTCTGCCTCCTTAGAGTTGAAGAACACCGGCAAATCCACTCTGTTCGCCCGCCTCGTGGCCGAAGGTATCCCAGCCGAGGGTAAAGAGGAAGCCTATGCGAACGGTCTTACGCTCGCCGTCAGCTATATGAATCATGACGGCCATCCGGTGAATACCTCCGCTTTGCAGCAGGGTACGAACTTCACGGCTGTGGTGACCGTCGCAAATTCGTCTCCTCGTGGCTATAACCACCTGGTGCTGACTGAGGTTTTTCCGGCTGGTTGGGAGATATTGAACACGCGTTTCCTTACAGGCGGCACGGTTGACAATCGGGTGACAGGTGTCAATTACCAAGATATTCGTGATGATCGTGCTTACAGCTATATCGACTATCTGCCTGCCGGAAAGCAAGTGACGGTCCGTATCAATCTTTGTGCTGTTTACCCCGGCCGTTTCTATTTGCCTCCGGTCTATTGCGAAGCGATGTATGACCATCTTGTCCGAGCGAATACGGAGGGAAAGATGGTGACGGTCGAATAGACAATAAAAAACGGAAGACCTCCGTTTGAGGCTTCCGTTTTTTCAAATTATATCATATGGATTCTTCCTGGACGGATTGGGGGGGGAAGGGTTGTCACAATTATATGTTTTCCACCGTTCAAAACGGTAAGATTGCGCAAAGTCGTTCCAGATATTCCGCATCCGTCTTGTCGAACTCGTTCAGCTTGTCGCTGTCAATGTCCAGTACGGCAACCACTTTTCCATCTCTGACTATCGGTACGACGATTTCTGACCGTGAATCCGAGCTACAGGCAATATGTCCCGGAAATTGCTCTACGTCCGGGACAATGATTGTTTGTGCATCCTTCCAGGCTGTTCCGCATACACCTTTCCCGTACCGGATGCGCGTGCAGGCAAGAGGCCCCTGGAACGGGGCAAGCACGAGCATCTCTTCTTTTACCACATAAAAGCCTACCCAGAAGAAATCGAATGTTTGTTTCAGGGCAGCGGCGACATTCGCCATATTGGCGACGACGTCCGTCTCTCCCGCTGTCAGCGATTGCAATTGAGGAAGCAGCGTCTCATATAGTTCCCGCTTGTTCTCACCGTTGATTATTAAATTTTCTGCCATTTTTTATACTTTATAAGAAAACAAAAGTAACCTTTTTTTCGGATTCTGCGTATCTTTGTGACATGAGTAAACAAAATTCTCCTTTAGTGCTTGGAACCGAGCGCATCAGCAAGTTGTTGACACAGTATGCCATACCGGCCATTATCGCCATGACCGCTTCTTCGCTCTACAATATGGCAGACAGTATATTTATCGGACACGGGGTAGGACCGTTGGCGATCTCCGGCTTGGCCTTGACTTTTCCATTGATGAACCTTGCGGCTGCTTTCGGTTCTCTGGTTGGGGTGGGGGCTTCAACGCTGGTGTCCGTGAAGTTGGGACAGAAAGATTATGAAGGGGCGAACAAGGTGCTCGGAAACGTACTGGTGCTGAACGTAGTTTTGGGACTCGCATTTACGTTGGTCTTTATGTTGTTGCTCGATCCGATCCTCTATTTCTTCGGGGCGAGCGAGAACACGATTTCGTATGCCCGCGATTATATGAATGTGATCCTGATAGGAAATGTGATTACTCATATGTATCTAGGACTGAATGCGGTGTTGCGTTCTTCCGGTTTCCCTAAATTAGCGATGTATGCGACGTTGGCGTCGGTGGTGATCAACTGTGTACTGAATCCGCTTTTTATCTTCGGTTTCGGTTGGGGGATCAAGGGATCGGCATGGGCTACCGTCATCTCTCAGGTCATTTCGCTGACCGGACAGTTGATTCATTTTTCCCGTCCGAAGGAGTTGTTGCATTTCAAGAAAGGCATTTACCGGCTGAAAAGCGAAATCGTGAAGGGGATTCTTTATATCGGAATGTCACCTTTCCTGATGAATCTTTGTGCCTGCCTGATCGTAATACTGATTAACCGGGGACTGAAAGAGCATGGCGGCGATATGGCGATCGGCGCATACGGGATCGTGAACCGGGTGGTATTCCTCTTTATTATGATCATCATGGGGTTCAACCAGGGGATGCAGCCGATTGCCGGTTATAACTTCGGTGCCCGCCAATATTCGCGTGTGACGGAAGTGACGAAGTTGACGATGAAGTGGGCGATAGGGGTGGCGACAACAGGGTTTTTGCTCTGTCAGTTGTTCCCCTCGGTGATCGTCCGCATGTTTACGACCGATCCGGAGCTGATCGAGGCGGCGGTGTACGGTTTGCATATCGTCTTTGCGGTCTTTCCGATTGTCGGTTTCCAGATGGTGGCGACAAACTTTTTCCTTTCCATCGGGATGTCTAAGAAGGCGATCTTCCTTTCGCTCACCCGGCAGATGCTGTTCCTCGTTCCCTGCTTGTTGATTCTTCCCCGATGGTTCGGAACACTTGGCGTATGGATCAGCATCCCGATCGCCGACACGACAGCTACGATTGTTACGGCTCTCGTCTTGATAAACCAGTTCAGGAAGTTTCATTCTAAATAAATTTTATTTACCTTTGTCTTGATACCAAAAACATAGATAGACATGGATAATAAAATCATATTGACCATCGGCCGGCAGTTTGGCAGCGGTGGTCGCGAGGTAGGACAGAAGCTGGCAAAAGAACTGGGCATCGGCTATTATGACAAGGAACTGATGGCGCTTGCCGCGAAGGAAAGCGGATTGAGCGAGGAGTTTTTCGAGAAAGCGGACGAGAAGGCTTCCAGTGGTTTGGCGTATGCTTTTACGATGGGCTATTCGTATATGGGGTTGTTCCCGCCGTATGCCGATGTGCTGTCTAACGACCGTTTGTTCCTGTATCAGAGCGATACGATCCGTAACTTGGCGGAAAAAGGTTCTTGTGTGATTGTCGGACGATGTGCCGACTATATCCTTCGTGACAATCCTGACTGCCTGAGTTTCTTTATTCATAACAACAAGGAAAACCGTATTCAACGGATCATCGAAAGCCAGAACCTGACGGTCGAACAGGCGGAGGAATTGATGCTGAAGACCGACAAGTCGCGTGCTGCTTATTATAACTATTATACGAATAAGGAATGGGGCGTTGCATCCACCTACAACTTTTCGATAGATGTCTCTGTCTTGGGGATAGACGAGACGGTTGCGTTCATGAAGAATTTTGTGGAACGGAAAATGGACAAGCGTCCGCCGCATTTCGGATAATTATTATATCTTTGCCTCCGACTTATCATAGGGGTGCCTTACTATACAGGCTGAGATTATACCCATTGAACCTGCCGGATAACGCCGTGAAGGGAAAAGGTAGAATTACTAAATAAAGGGAAGCGTTACCTCTATGTGCTTCCCGATGTTTAAACTCT
Organism: Parabacteroides sp. merdae-related_45_40; assembly: GCF_001915675.1. NCBI lineage: Bacteria > Pseudomonadati > Bacteroidota > Bacteroidia > Bacteroidales > Tannerellaceae > Parabacteroides > Parabacteroides sp. merdae-related_45_40. The sequence goes on from NZ_MNQY01000125.1 coordinate 10,956, forward strand.
AATTATTATTTTGTAATGGAACAGATTGTTTCAACAGGAATTATCGACTCTTACTTTGCGAAGTTAAAGAGCAATTTGTCTATTGATGTCGCTATTGTCGGTGGTGGTCCTTCTGGTATCGTAGCCGCTTATTATCTGGCTAAGGCCGGAAAGAAGGTGGCTTTGTTCGACCGTAAGCTGGCCCCCGGTGGAGGTATGTGGGGGGGCGCCATGATGTTCAACGATATCGTGGTTCAGGAAGAGGCTATGCCGATCGTGCGTGAGTTGGGTGTAAGTTATAAGGATGCCGGAAACGGTACTTATATCATGGATTCCGTACACACGACCTCGGCTTTGATCTATGGTGCGACGAAAGCCGGTGCGACTATTTTCAACTGCTATTCCGTAGAAGATGTAGTGTTCCATAACGATGCTGTAGCCGGAGTGGTGGTAAACTGGGCTCCGGTTATCCGCGAAGGTATGCATGTGGACCCGCTGACAATCATGTCCAAGGCTGTCCTGGAAGGAACCGGCCACGACTGTGAAATCGCACGCGTGGTGGCTCGCAAAAACGATATCAAGCTGAATACTCCGACTGGGGGCGTGATCGGCGAACGTTCGCTGAATGTCGAGCTGGGTGAGTCTACAACCGTAGAAAATACGAAGGAAATCTATCCGGGACTGTTCGTTTCTGGTATGGCTGCCAATGGGGTGAGTGGTAGTTTCCGCATGGGGCCGATCTTTGGCGGTATGCTGATGAGCGGTAAGAAGGCGGCCGAACTTATTTGTGCTAAGCTGGACAAATAAAGGCTTATTTCCGAATAACAAGGAGATGTCAAAACACATCTTCATCACGATTTTTTAGGCATGGATTATATGGGTTTATATCCATGCCTGATTTATGTCATTTCGTAAGTAAGTTTTCACTTGGCATACCTTTCTTCTCTATCGGGAGAAATCATAGAAACTGTTTTCATCTATCACTCTATCACTGACGAGCCTGTAGTTATTGATATTTAAACGTTAGAGGTAGTGATAGATGACATTTTCCTCTATCACTACTCTATCACTACTCTGTCACTCCTTTGTCACTCATGAAATATGGAGCTTTTATCATATGATTGAAAAACAATATGGTTCTTCATTCCACAAAAGCTATCTCTTTTTTTGGCAGAAATAAGCACATAATTTCACGAACACCCCCATGTTGCCACCCTTTACATCCGGGTGAAGAGGGGGGGGTACACCCGGATGTAAAGGGTGGCAACATGGGGGTGTCTGGCAACTAAAGTGCCTTGCCAGACAATGAAAACCGCCTGGTTTGGTGAAAAACAAAACAGTTTCTTAATTTAGGAAGCATAATTGCGTAGTAATTAAAAAACTTCGTATTTTTGTATCGGAAGTATGAGAGTGAAAAAGAAAATATACCAATATGTGATGCTGCTTGTTAGTATCGTGATGCTTATGTCGGTAGTCGTACCGCACCATCACCATAGTAACGGGTTGCCTTGCTATAAATCACTTTCAGCCGAGGCGGCTCATGGTGGGCATGGAAGTTCCGAATCACATGATTGCGGATGCAACGGGCATAACATCGCACTCTACACTTCCATTTTCTCGCATGTGACAGATGGAAACGGGAATCAGTTTCTTTTCCCTTTGCTTGTATTGTTTGATTATATAAACCCTCCTGTTCCGGTCTTTTACAAGCTCTTGTTCGAGAATGACCGGGCCTACTACATCGAGTCCCTGCATGATACGTGGATTGTTTCTGCGTCAGGGCTTCGTGCGCCTCCGTATGAATTTGATTTATAATTTATGATTTATGATTTATGTGTTGATGATATAAATCATAAATCATGAACCTTCTTTTATTCATAACTCATAAATCAAAATTCATACATCATAATGAAAAAAATATATTTAGTGTGGGTGATTTTCGCCTACATCCTGGCAGGTTGCAATGGCAATACTGCGGCACATGGAGAGCATGAACATGAAGCCCACGAACACGAAGAAGGACACGACCACGATCACGAAGGGCATGACCATGAACATGAGGGACATGATCATGAACATGAAGAGACCGGAGAAGGACATGCCGGTGAAATTTCGTTTAAGAAAGCATTGGCGGAAGCAGTCGGATTGCAGACGTCTAAGGTTGAGCCGGGTGTTTTTACCGATGTGATCAAAACAAGCGGGCGGGTGATGGCTGCGCAGGGAGAGGAGTCGACTGTGGTGGCTACGGTTCCCGGTGTGGTAACATTCGGCAACCTGTCATTTGTCGATGGAACGGCTGTTCGCAAGGGACAGGCTATTCTGAGTCTTGCTTCGAGCAGTTTGTCTGACGGTAATGTGGCGGCTAAAGCCAAATATGCGTATGAGAATGCAAAGAAAGAATATGAACGTATGGAAACCCTGGTAGGAGATAAGATCGTTTCTGCCAAAAATTTTGAACAGGCACGTCTGAATTACGAGAATGCGAAGGTGGCTTGGGAAGCGGTAGCAGGAAAACAGACTGCTAACGGGGTGTCGGTCGTTTCGCCAATAAACGGTTATCTGAAAAACTTGCAAGTGAAAGAGGGTGATTATGTGACGGTAGGCCAGCCGTTGGCCACGATTTCGCAGAATGGCCGCCTGGTGTTGCGTGCGGAGGTTTCAGAGAAATATTACAACTACTTGCCATCTATACAGTCCGCTAATTTCTGTACGCCGTACGATAACGTGACTTATAAACTGTCCGATCTGCGTGGACGTCTGCTTTCTTATGGCAAGGCCTCCGATACTAACTCTTTTTATGTTCCGGTTACATTCGAGTTTGATAATAAGGGAGCTATTATTCCCGGCTCGTTTGTCGAGATCTATCTGCTTACGGCTCCGATGCAGAATGTCATCAGTGTCCCTGTTTCCGCCCTTATCGAGGAGCAGGGTGTTTATTCAGTCTTTGTTCGCGTGCATGAAGAAGCCTATAAAAAGGTTCCTGTGACATTAGGTGCCGACAACGGCTCCGAAGTTCAGATATTGAGCGGCCTGAATGCAGGTGACGAAGTTGTGACGGTCGGTGCTTACCAGATCAAGCTGGCTTCTGCTTCTAATGCAATTCCCGCACATACACATAATCATTAATGAATTGACAATTAAAAAAGATTATGCTGAATAAGATAATATATTACTCGCTGCATAACAGGTTGGTTGTATTGATCTGTTCCTTGCTGCTGATGATTGCCGGTACGTATACCGCTTTCCATACAGATGTGGATGTGTTCCCGGATTTGAATGCGCCGACCGTTGTCATTATGACGGAGGCAAACGGTATGGCGCCAGAAGAGGTAGAACGTCTGGTTACTTTTCCGGTAGAGACGGCTGTGAATGGTGCGATGGATGTGCGCCGTGTCCGTTCGTCTTCTACGACGGGTTTTTCTGTCGTGTGGGTTGAATTCGATTGGGGAACGGATATTTACCGGGCTCGCCAGATCGTTTCCGAAAAGTTGGCTGTCGTCAGTGAGAGCCTGCCGGAGAATGTCGGGAAACCGACGCTGGGCCCGCAGTCTTCCATTTTAGGGGAAATGATGATTATCGGGCTGACGGCTGATGATAGTAAGAGTGGTTCACGAATCGCCCCTACAACCCAAATGGACCTGCGTACGATTGCCGACTGGACCATCCGTCCGCGATTACTCTCGACGGGAGGAGTGGCACAGGTTGCCGTGATCGGTGGCGATATCAAGGAGTACCAGATATTGCTTGATCCCGCCCGCATGAAGCACTATGGTGTAAGCTTGGGTGAAGTTCTGGCCGTTACCCGCAACATGAACCGGAATGCCAATGGTGGTGTCCTTTATGAATATGATAATGAATACATCATCAGGGGTGTTCTTTCTACTGCGAATGCCGAGGAGATCGGAAAGGGAGTTGTCAAGATTGTCGGAGATTTCCCCGTTTTATTGGAAAATATCGCAACAGTGAAGATTGGCAGCAAGAGTCCGAAGCTTGGAACTGCTTCCGAACGGGCGAAACCTGCCGTGTTGATTACGGTCACGAAACAGCCGAACACCAGTACGATCGACTTGACGGAAAAGTTAGACGCGATTATGGCGGACTTGCAGAAGAACCTGCCTGCTGATGTGCACGTTTCGACCGACATATTCCGTCAGAGCCGCTTTATTGACAGCTCTATTGATAATGTGAAGAACAGTCTGTTCGAAGGCAGTTTCTTTGTTGTTATTGTTCTGTTCCTGTTCCTGATGAATATCCGTACAACGGTGATTTCGCTGGTTGCCTTGCCTCTTTCCTTGTTAGTTTCCATACTGACATTGCATTATATGGGATTGACTATTAATACCATGAGTTTGGGAGGAATGGCGATTGCTATCGGTTCGTTGGTCGATGATGCGATTGTTGATGTGGAGAATGTATATAAACGGATACGGGAAAATCATTTGTTGCCTTCCGATCAGCAACGTTCCATTTTGGAAGTCGTGTTCGATGCATCTCGCGAAGTACGTATGCCGATTTTGAATTCGACGCTCATTATTGTGGTCAGCTTCGTGCCCCTTTTCTTCCTGAGCGGGATGGAAGGGCGTATGCTGGTGCCGCTGGGGATCGCCTTTATTGTTGCGCTGTTTGCCTCTACGGTCGTGGCGTTGACATTGACCCCCGTGTTGTGCAGCTACCTGTTGAACCGGAAGTCTACAGACAAGAAAGTAGAGAAGGAGGCATGGGTGGCCCGCAAGTTGAAAGAATTGTATGGCAAAGCCTTGAATGGAGCATTGGCACATAAAAATATGGTGTTAGGGTGTACGATTGGCCTGTTTCTTGTTGCATTGGGAATGTTCTTTACGCTGGGACGTAGCTTCCTGCCGCCATTTAACGAAGGTTCGTTTACGATCAATGTAAGCTCTCTTCCGGGCATTTCCCTCGAAGAATCGGATGAGATGGGACGACGGGCAGAAGAATTGCTGATGCAGGTTCCCGAAATCCAGACTGTTGCCCGCAAGACCGGACGTGCCGAGCTTGACGAGCATGCTTTAGGGGTAAACGTATCGGAAATCGAAGCTCCGTTTGTCTTGAAAGACCGTAGCCGCGATGCGGTTATGAATGATGTCCGTGAGAAATTGTCTACCATCAGTGGAGCTAACATCGAAATAGGACAGCCTATTTCTCATCGTATCGACGCCATGCTCTCCGGTACGGAGGCGAATATCGCAATCAAATTGTTCGGTACGGACTTGAATCTGATGTTTACGGTCGGTAACCAGATCAAGGAGGCTATACAAGGAATCCCCGGTCTGGTGGACTTGAAAGTGGAACAACAGATCGAGCGTCCGCAGCTTACCATTACACCGAAGCGTGAGTTGATGGCACAATATGGCATCACGTTGCCGGAGTTTGAGGAGTATGTCAATGTCATGCTGGGGGGCGAAGCTGTCAGCCAGGTGTATGACAATGGCAAGACATTTGACCTGACGGTAAAGACTTCGGATGAAAGCCGTGCCACAATGGAGGATATCCGTAATCTGATGATCGATGCGGGTGGTAAGAAAGTCCCGTTGAGCTATGTCGCCGAAATCCGTTCCGTGACAGGTCCGAACACGATCAATCGCGAGAATGTGCAGCGTAAGATCGTGATCAGTGGTAATGTTTCCGAGCGCGACCTCCGCAGCATCGTCAATGAGATACAGCAGAAGATAGATGCTTCCATCCAGTTGCCTGAAGGCTATCATATCGAATATGGCGGGCAGTTCGAGAGTGAACAGGCTGCCAGCCGTACGTTACTGCTTACTTCGTTGATGTCTCTGTTGGTGATCTTCCTGTTGCTCTATAATGAGTTTAAGAATGCGAAAGAGAGCGGGGTTATTCTGTTGAACCTACCGTTGGCGTTGATCGGGGGCGTGTTTATCTTGAAGCTGACTTCCGGCGAGGTGAGTATTCCGGCTATTATCGGTTTCATTTCCCTGTTCGGTATTGCCACTCGTAACGGTATGTTGCTGATCAGCCATTACACGCATCTTCGGACTGTAGAGAATGTACCGTTGAAACAAGCCGTCCTGCAAGGTTCTATGGACCGTTTGAATCCTATCCTGATGACGGCGCTCAGTTCGGCTCTCGCGTTAATCCCGCTTGCGCTGAACGGCGATTTGCCAGGCAACGAGATACAAAGTCCGATGGCGACCGTTATCTTAGGAGGTCTGCTGACATCCACTTTCCTGAACGGCTTCATCATCCCGATTGTTTATTTATTAATGAATAAAGAAGATAAAGAATGAAACGATTCATATTAACAATAGCATTGCTTTCTTCTGCATTGGTGGCCGGGGCGCAAACTTCCATCGAGGAAGTGCTCCGGAGTGTAGAGACCAATAACAAGGAATTGCAGGCAAACCGTCAGATGGTGACGGCACAAAAGTTGGAAGCCAAACTGGACAACAACCTGCCTGATCCTACCGTTACTTATTCCCATTTGTATGGAAACAAAGAGGGAATGGGATTCACCGGTGAATTAGTCGCTTCGCAATCATTTGACTTCCCGTCTTTATATATGCAACGGAACAAGCTCTCCAAGCAGAAGGGCGAAAACTACGACCGACAGGGCGAAGAAGTGCGCCAGCAGATTTTGTTGCAAGCCAAAGAAGCTTGCCTGGACTTGATCTTTCTGAATCAGCAAAAGAACCTGCTGGATATCCGTCGGAAAAGCGCCGAACAGCTTGCCGCACTCTATCAGCAACGCTTGGAACAGGGTGATGCCAATATTTTGGAAACGAACAAGATCGAACTTGAACTTTTGAACGTCCGTAACGAGGTACGCATGAACGAAGCGGCCCGTGTGAATAAACAGCGGGAACTAGAAATGCTGAACGGGGGGATTTCTATTCAGTTGACTGATACGGCTTACGAGGTTGTGGAGCTTCCGCTCTCGTTTGCCGACCTGCGCCAGGAAATCTTGGAGAATGATCGGCGTCTGTTGTCTTTGCAAAGTGCGAAGGCCGTATCATCGAGACAAATCAGTGTCAACAAGACGATGGGGCTGCCTTCGTTTGAGTTGGGTTACCGTATGAACCCATCTTCGGGTGGCGAACGTTTCAATGGCTTTTTGGTCGGCATCAGTATTCCTCTTTTCTCAAACCGCAACAATGTGAAACAGGCGAAAGCACAGAACCTTTACACCGATTTGCAACTGGAAAGCACGATGACGGCGGTAGAGAATGAATTGCTCCAACTCTATAACCAGTCGGTAGCCTTGAAGACTTCCATCGACGAGTATGGCGAAGTGCTGGAGAGCCAGAATAACCTGGCGTTGTTGAATAAGGCGATCCAAGCGGGACAAATCTCGATGATCGAATATTTTGTAGACGTCACCACGCTCTATCAGAGTATGCAGAATCATATGCAGTTGCAGAATGAATACCAGAAGGTGATGGCGCAACTGTATAAGTTCAAACTATAGAGTTGATATCAGGACTCATTAAAAAGCAGTTTTGATCAGAAGGGCGGTTGTTCATAGATGGGTAACCTCCCTTTTTATTGATTTTTGAGAAAAATTCACATTACTTGCTTTTACTTAAGGAGTTGTTTGACTTATCTTTGTAAGTAGAATATTAATCGTATAAATAAAAATGAAGAAAAAAAGTATATGGGCTTTTGCTCTTATTGCTATGCTAACCTGCCTGGGAAGGTCTGCCGTTGCGTCAGACGGTGCTTTTGACCCGGTAGAGTTTGTTAATCCTTTAATGGGGACGCAATCGTCGTTTGAGCTATCAACCGGTAACACCTATCCGGCTATAGCACGTCCTTGGGGTATGAATTTTTGGACCCCGCAAACCGGTAAGATGGGGGATGGATGGGGGTATACCTATACCGCCAATAAGATACGTGGCTTTAAACAAACCCATCAGCCAAGTCCCTGGATCAATGATTACGGGCAGTTTGCCATCATGCCGGTTGTCGGTATTCCTGAATTTGATCAGGATAGACGGGCCAGTTGGTTCTCTCATAAGAGTGAGATAGCAAAACCGTACTACTATGAAGTCTATCTGGCAGAGCATGATGTGAAAACCGAACTGACACCGACTGATCGTGCTGCCATGTTTCGTTTCACTTTCCCGGAAAACGAACATTCCTATGTCGTAGTGGATGCGTTTGACAAAGGTTCCTATATCAAAGTGATCCCTGAAGAAAACAAGGTTATCGGTTATACGACCAAGAATAGCGGTGGTGTACCGGATAATTTCAAAAACTATTTCGTTATCGAATTTGATAAACCTTTCACTTATGAAGCAACTTTTGCCGATGCAACTTTGAAGGAAGGTGTTCGTGAGCAACAATCCGACCATGTCGGTGCCGTTATCGGTTTTAAGACGACGAAAGGCGAGATTGTACATGCAAAGGTCGCTTCTTCGTTTATCAGTTTCGAACAAGCTTCGCTCAATCTGAAAGAGTTGGGTTCTGACAATTTTGACACATTGGTACAAAAAGGCAAAGATGTTTGGAATAAGGAGTTGAGTAAGATCGAAGTGGAAGGTGGCACTCTGGACCAGTATCGGACGTTCTATTCCTGCATGTACCGTTCGCTTCTGTTTCCCCGTAAGTTTTATGAAATAGACGCCTTAGGGAAAGTTGTACATTATAGTCCTTATAATGGAGAAGTATTGCCGGGCTATATGTTTACGGATACTGGTTTCTGGGATACTTTCCGTAGTCTGTTCCCGTTCCTGAACCTGATGTACCCGACCATGTCGAAAGAAATGCAGGAAGGTTTGATCAATGCTTATAAGGAAAGCGGTTTCTTCCCCGAATGGGCAAGTCCCGGACATCGTGGTTGTATGGTGGGCAACAATTCCGCTTCGGTTTTGGTGGATGCTTACGTCAAAGGTATAAAGGTGGATGATCTCGAAACATTGTACAAAGGTTTGATCCACGGAACGGAAAATGTACATCCGACGGTTTCTTCCACCGGCCGCTTAGGACATGAATATTACAACAAATTGGGCTATGTGCCTTATGATGTAAAGATTAACGAGAATGCTGCTCGTACGTTGGAATATGCCTATAATGATTGGTGTATCTACCAGATTGCAAAAGATCTGGGACGTCCCAAAAAAGAACTGGATTTGTATGCCAAACGTGCAATGAACTATAAAAACTTGTTTGATAAGGAGACCAAATTGATGCGCGGAAAGAATAAGGACGGCAACTTCATGACTCCTTTCTCGCCGTTGAAATGGGGAGATGCTTTTACAGAAGGGAATAGCTGGCATTATACATGGTCGGTTTTTCACGATCCGCAGGGATTGATCGATTTGATGGGGGGACGAAAAGAATTCATCACTATGCTGGATTCCGTATTTGCTGTTCCTCCCGTATTTGATGATAGTTATTATGGACAGGTTATCCATGAGATTCGTGAAATGCAGATTATGAATATGGGAAACTATGCACATGGCAACCAGCCGATCCAGCATATGATTTATCTGTACAATTATGCCGGTGAGCCTTGGAAAGCCCAATACTGGCTACGTCAGGTGATGGACCGTATGTACACTCCGACACCGGATGGCTATTGTGGTGACGAAGATAACGGACAGACTTCCGCCTGGTATGTATTCTCTGCTCTTGGCTTTTATCCGGTTGCTCCCGGAACGACACAATATGTATTGGGCGCACCTTTGTTTAAGAAAGCCACTTTGCATTTTGAAAATGGAAAGAGCTTGGTTGTCAATGCGCCGGAGAACAGCGACAAGAATATCTATATCGAGTCTATGTCTTTTAACGGAAAGAATTATACGAAAAACTATCTGGAACATTTCGAACTGCTGAAAGGCGGTGTCTTGGATATCAAAATGGGAGATGAGCCGAATATGAACAGAGGAGTGAGTCCGGAAGATTTTCCATATTCATTTTCAGTAAATGAAAAACAAAAGAAATAAACAATGGAGATACTAAAGAAAACAGGAAAATTTTTATTGGGCGTCGTGATCGGAGTTGCCATCATGATGTTTGCCGATAGGTATTATGTCAAAGGAAAACGGTTGATCGCCGATAACCTGCCGAAAGAACCGGTAGAATATGTTAACCCTTATATGGGGAACATCAGCCATCTGTTGGTGCCGACTTATCCGACCGTCCATCTGCCTAACAGTATGTTGCGTGTCTATCCCGAACGTGGTGATTTTACGGGAGACCGGTTGGGTGGGTTGCCTCTCATCGTGACAAGCCATCGAGGTAGTTCGGCTTTCAACCTGAGTCCTTATCAGGGTGATGAGGCGGGTCTGAAACCTGTTATCCAGTATAGTTACGATCGGGAAAAGATTGTCCCGTATCGATATCAGGTATATTTGGATGAGGCGAATATCGAGGTCGATTATGCTCCATCTCACCAGAGCGCGGTTTATAGCCTTACGTTCGAGAAAGACGGACCGGCTTATCTGGTGTTCAATAGTCGGAATGGAGAGTTGAAATGTGATGGAAACACTGTCAGTGGTTTTCAATATGTAGATAAGAAAACAAAGGTCTATTTATATGCCGAAACAGACAAGACACCGGAGAAATCCGGTGTCCTGACCAGTGGAACCGTGAAGTACGGTAAATCGTCTGTAGAGGGAAAAGATGCCGCCTTGGCATTGGCTTTCTCCGGTCAGAAAGAGATCGGTGTGCGCTATGGAATCTCTTTTATTAGCACAGAGCAAGCCCGGAAGAACCTGGAGCGTGAGATCAACTCATATGATGTAAGTGCAATCGCCCGGATCGGACGAAACGAATGGAACGATGCTTTAGGCAAGATACAGGTAAGTGGAGGAAGTGAAAACGACAAGACCGTTTTCTATACTTCCTTATACCGTTGTTATGAACGTCCGGTGAATCTGAGCGAAGACGGTAAATACTATAGTGCTTTTGATGGCAAGATACATGAAGACGGTGGCCATTCGTTCTATACCGACGACTGGATTTGGGATACCTATCGTGCTACCCATCCGCTTCGTATCCTGATCGATAAAGAACGTGAGACCGATATTATCAATTCATATCTCTTGATGGCCCAGCAGATGGGGACGAACTGGATGCCGACATTCCCTGAAGTGACCGGCGACTCCCGCCGTATGAACTCCAACCATGCCGTTGCCACTGTTATCGATGCTTGGCGGAAAGGTGTTCGCGGTTTCGATCTTGAAAAAGCATATGAAGCAGCCCGTAAGGGTATCGAAGAGAAAACGTTGATCCCCTGGTCGGCGGCTCCTTCCGGATGGTTGGATGAATTTTATAAGGAACATGGCTATATCCCGGCTTTGAAACCGGGTGAAAAAGAAACGGTGGCTGATGTCTCTCCGTGGGAAAAACGCCAACCGGTTGCCGTTACCTTAGGAACGGCTTATGACGAATGGTGTCTTTCTCAGATCGCGGCCGAACTGGGTAAGAAAGAGGATGCGGAATATTTCCTTGCCCGGTCTTATAACTACCGGAACCTCTTTAATCCGGAAACCCGTTTCTTCCATCCGAAGGATAAGGACGGTAAGTTTATCGAAGGTGTGGATTATCGGTATTCTGGTGGTTTGGGTGCTCGCGATTATTATGATGAAAATAATGGTTATATTTATCGTTGGGATGTACAACACAATATCGGCGACTTGGTTTCGCTTATCGGAGGAAACGAGGTCTTTACGGCTGCTCTCGATTCGATGTTTGATACTCCTTTAGGAATGTCCAAGTGGCAATTCTACTCGTTTTTGCCTGATCATACCGGCAATGTCGGAATGTTCTCGATGGCAAATGAACCGAGCCTGCATATCCCGTATCTGTATAATTATGCCGGACAACCTTGGAAGACGCAGAAACGCATCCGTGTCCTGCTTGACCAGTGGTTCCGTAACGACCTGATGGGAGTTCCGGGTGATGAAGACGGTGGCGGTATGTCTGCCTTCGTGGTGTTTAGTATGATGGGATTTTATCCGGTGACACCGGGATCTCCGACTTATAATATCGGTAGTCCGGTCTTTTCGGATGTGAAGATTGATCTCGGCGATGGTAACGTGTTCGAGATTGTAGCAGATGGTGCTACCCATGATAATAAATATGTGCAATCGGTCACGTTGAACGGCGAAGAGTTGAGTGGTCCTTGGTTTGACCATAGCCGGATTACTGCCGGCGGTGTCCTGTCTCTGAAGATGGGGCCGAAAGCAAATAAGAAATGGGGGATTGGAAATCCTCCGCCATCGGTGGGTCCGATGCAAAAGTAATGAAAAGCGGTGTGTCAAAATGTACTTGTCTCCGCTCCTACAGGGAGGCAAAAGAACAGGTCTTATCAATCAGATATTTATATGGTCTGTTTTATGTGATCCTATGTGGAGTACGGGAACAAGACTGTTTTGCACACCGCGTTTTTATTCGAGTGGTAGTGTGAACCAGAAAGTAGAACCGGAACCTTTTACAGAGTCGACCCCGATTGCCTCGTTCAAACTCTCGATGATGGTCCTACTGATCGTCTTCCGGAATATTCGGCTTTTGAAATATATTGATGTCGATATACATACATTCAGCATCAAAGAAATTCAGATAAGTCTTCTCTTGAATAGTGTGTATATTTGTTCGTACAGAGATAATTATTGATATTCAGGGAAAATAACAAGATTAATCCGGCTCGTTCGGGAATGGATAAAGGTTTATTGAATATGGGCCATTCCATGTATGAAAAATAGTCGTATATTTGTGTACGTTATGGAGAAAAAAGAACTTAAGATAAACGCCGATAAGACAAGTTGGTATGTGTTGTATACCGCTCCCAGGGCGGAAAAGCAGGTGAGGGACCGGATCGATGCGCTTGGAGTCGAGTGTTGGCTTCCGCTTCATCGTGCGCCCAGGGTTTGGTCTGACCGTGTCAAAATCGTGGAGTTGCCATTATTTAACTCTTATCTGTTTGTACGGTGTACCGACCCGGAGTTAAGAAATCTGACCCGAGTGTATGGCGTGGCCCGTATCGTCTATTACAATGGAAAACCGGCCGTTGTCCGCCAGAAGGAGATCGATGCCATTCAGGATTTTCTCGACCAAGCATCCGAACATGCTTTATGCCCCGGCGAAGAGGTCGAGATCCTTTGCGGAGCCATGAAACATGTTTCCGGAAAAGTAAAGAAGATTAAAAAGAATCATTTAGTTCTTTACCTTGAACAATTAGGGGCTACAGTCTGTGTCAAACTAGATGACGTTGCCAGGGTGGACCGGTTGAAATAATTGACAATTGTCAAACCAGTTGCCGATAGATATAATCCATATCGACATGTTTCCTGACTAAATTCGCCAACTTGTCGTATTGTTCTTCTTTGAATGCTGCATAGTCGAAAGGGTGGTCTGTTGTTTCTTTATCAAATCCTTCGGCCAGATTGTCCAGGACTTCCGGGTTATCCAGTATTCCGTGCATATAGCTGCCCCAGCATGTGTTATCCAGATAATAACCGTCCGTCCGTCCGTCGTCGAGGACGGCCACCGGACTTTCTGGAGCGTCGCCAAGCAGAGTTGTTCGTCCCATGTGTATCTCGTAGCCGCGACAGCCGTAGGAGATGGTTCGCGAACCGCCTTTACAGGAACCGTCCTTGCATAGCCCAGGCAGAAAGGCAAAGGTGCTTTGGCGAGTTATTTTTTCCGGTTCGATGATCGTACATTGCGGTAGCAGGCCCAGTCCGGGAACGGCGGGCAGGTTTCCTTCGATGGCTTTCGGGTCCTCGAGGCGTGCTCCCATCATTTGATACCCTCCACAGATGCCGATAACTTTTTTCCCGTTTTTATGGGCACGGATAATTGCATCGGCTATACCGCACGCTCGCAGGCTTTGAAGATCCGAAAGTGTATTTTTAGAGCCGGGAAGCAGGATGATATCTGCTTTTTCTATCTCGTCGATATTGTTCGTATAATAGGCATTGAAGCGAGGGTCCATATCCAATACGTCGAAGTCGGTGAAATTAGACATTCGTTTCAGCAAGATGATCGCCACGTTGATTTTTCCGTCCCGGTAAGTATTGTGTTTCATATCGAGGGCGACCGAATCTTCTTCTTCGATTTTGATATCGCGAAACCAAGGAATCACACCTACTACCGGCACACCGGTCAAGTCCTCGATAATCTTCCTGCCATCGTCAAAAAGAGATACATCTCCCCTGAATTTATTGATAATGATCCCTTTCATCAAAACTCTTTCTTCCGGCTTCAGAAGGGCGATTGTTCCGTAAACAGATCCGAAAACGCCGCCTCTGTCTATGTCGGCAACCAAAAAGGTGGCCGCTCCTGCCTGCTCGGCCATCCGCATATTGGTGATGTCTCGGTCGCGCAGGTTTAGTTCGGAAATGCTACCGGCCCCTTCCAGGACGATCGGGCTATAGCGACTTTCCAGGCGATGGAAGGCTTCAATCGCTTCTTTGAATAATACCTCTTTTTGGTTTTGCATACCGAAATAATCCTGTGCCGACATGTTTCCGACCGGCCGGCCGTTCAAGACGACTTGGGAGCTTTTATCATTCGTCGGTTTCAGCAACACCGGGTTCATATCCGTATGCGGGGCGATCCCACAGGCTTCGGCCTGTACCACCTGTGCACGTCCCATTTCTCCACCTTCAGGAGTGGAGTAGGAGTTGAGTGACATATTTTGCGCCTTGAATGGTGCCGGATGATATCCGTCTTGCTTGAATATACGGCAGAAAGCTGCATTGATAACGCTTTTGCCTGCATCGGAACAAGTCCCGACAAACATGATCGGTTTTAGGCGTACGTTCATTCCTTTACCTCCATTCTCATTATGTAATCGTTCATGTAATAGCCGTTCCCGATATGGAAATCACGGGTTGCATGTTCGTGAAATCCCATATGCTTATAGAAACCTACGGCTGGGTTGTGGCGGTTTACGTTCAGTTCTATCGTAAAAGGGCTCGGATGGATCGTTTTCAGGTAGGCTATTCCCTGTTCGATAATGAAACGCCCGATTCCCGAACCGTGTAGGGAAGGCAAAGAGTATATTTTTTGGAATTCATATAAATCCTTTTCTACGGTCTCGATAGACAAGTAGCCGGAAGGGACACCGTCGGCATAGATGATGAAGAACTGGTGATGAAGTTCGCTCATTTGCTTTTGAAGGCTTTCATTGCTGTACATCATCTCGAACATATAGTCGAGTTGTTCGCGGGAGAGGATGGAACCATAGGTCGGTTCCCAGATATTGGATGCCAGAGTCTGGATAAGGGGACAATCGGCAAGGGTTGCTTTTTCGATGGAAAACATATATTTTGGATTTACAATGAATGATAAAAAATTGTGACGCAAAGATAGAATGCGAATTGTCATTTCGATAGAAAAAAGACTGTTTTGAATAGATTTGGAACGTTAAAAAATATTACTTGCTATGCTTGCCGCTAAGAGCCTGTTTGAATTTAGCATTTGTTGGTTTTGAGAGTTGTATTGATGTTTTTCTGTAGGAGATGCCGTCTTTTTTCATGAAACACGTGACTTATTTTGCTTCAAACAGGCAGAAAAAGTGCCGAAGATTCCCGTTTACAGGCTTTTGACACCCGGATGTGAACGGTCTTGACACCCGAGTGTCAATGGGTTTATCTTATTATGTTATTGAAAATAAGTCATGTGAAGAAAAATATCGGACAGGCAGTTAATGACAGTATGATAGATGGAAAAGGCATCCATCATACCTACTATCATTGCTTTTGTCCTTTGATATTCAATTGATAAAAGGCGATTAGTGATAGTATGACAGTAGTTTTTCAAAATATATAAATATGATAGATATGGTCTGGTTCTGATATTTTTTAATTCAAACTTGGAAAAGTTTTGCGAAAAGGGTATTTTATCTGTTATCTATCACAAGCTGGTGGCGACCATCCCGACTAACCAGTGGTGTGAAAAATTGTATAATCGCAAATTTTTAGGATAGACTGAATGCTAATTCAAAGAAAAGAATAACTTTGTAGGCGTTTAATACTTACGTGGGAACAACTTAAAAAAATATATAGAAATGGATACAAAGATTCAGGAACTGACCGACAAAATCTACAAAGAAGGTGTAGAGAAAGGCAACGAAGAAGCAGGGCGAATCATTGCCGATGCAAATGCTCAGAAACAGGCTATTTTGACTGAGGCAGAAGCAGAAGCAAAGCGTATTGTGGCACAGGCTGAAAAGCAGGCCGCCGAGTTGAAAAAGAATACGGAAGCCGAGTTGAAGCTGTTTGCTACCCAATCTGTAGAAGCACTGAAGAGCGAAGTGGTAAATCTCATTACGGGAAAAATTACTTCCTCCAATGTGAAAGCGATCGTTTCTGATACTGCATTTATGCAGAAAGTGATTTTAGAAATGGCAAAGGAATGGGTTGTGAAGGAGGCGATTACGATCCGGACGGCCGATGCCGATGCTCTCACCAAATATTTTGAAGCCAATGCCAAAAGCCTCTTGGACGGAGGTGTGAAGATTGAAAAAGTGAGCGGCCATGATGCTTCTTTCACAATCGTCCCGGCTGACGGTTCGTATAAAGTAAGTTTCGGAGAAGACGAGTTTGTTGCTTTCTTCAAGGAATTCCTTCGTCCAGGATTGGTAGAAATGCTGTTCTGATATGGGTAAATATTATTGCTTAATCGCAGGACTCCCCAATATTGCGCTCGATGATAGTAAATTGACCTATTCCATCAGTCAATTCAGACAGGAATTGGACGGTATACTGACGAAGGCCGATAAGAAGTTGATCGATCTGTTCTTTCTCAAATTCGACAATAAGAACCTGATTGCTCATGCCAAACAACCGGATCGTGATCCGGATCCACGGGGACGTATAACGTATGATGAGTTTGATGCTCTTTACAAAGCGTTGAAGGAAGAAGAAAAGCCACCCAAGAATGACCGGATGCCTCCTTATTTCAAAGAGTTTTTCAAGCTTTATCTTGAAGCACAAGGCAAAGAAAACAAACAGGAAATTCCCTGGGAAGACCGTCTGGCAGCCCTCTATTATGCGTATGCCATGAAAAATGCGAATAAGTTCGTCAGCGATTGGTTCTGCTTAAACTTGAATATCAACAATATGTTGACCGCTATTACCTGCCGTAAACATGGTTTCGATAAAGCCGGGTATATCGTCGGAGATAATGAAGTAGCCCAGGCGCTTCGTACATCCAATGCCCGTGATTTCGGGTTGGGAGACACGGTGGATTATTTGCCTGATCTCTGGCGTATTGCTGAGGAAACGGATTTGATGGTTCGCGAGAAGAAAGTGGACCTTTTGAAGTGGGAATGGCTCGAAGAACATACATTCTTTAAGCCTTTCGATATAGAGAGTGTATTTGCTTATCTGCTGAAGTTGGAAATGATCGAACGCTGGGTGATGCTGGATAAGGCGACCGGTGAAAAGACTTTCCGTGAGATCGTCGGAGCGATGAAGAAAGGCAGCGAGCATGCCCTGGAAGAATTTGGAAAATTAAAAATGAAGAATTAAAAATTAAAAAATAAAAGAGTTAAGGATAAAGGAGTAAGGAATTTTCAAGGATTGAGTTCGACGCACAATCTTGATTTTTTAATTCTTAATTCTTAATTAATTAAACGTTATGGCTACGAAAGGAATTGTAAAAGGGATCGTCTCCAACCTTGTTACCGTAGAGGTGGATGGACCGGTTTCCCAAAATGAGATCTGTTACATTTCCGTAGGAGGCGTGAAGCTGATGGCGGAAGTTATTAAGGTAATAGGCAAGAATGCTTTTGTACAGGTATTTGAGAGCACTCGCGGTATGCGGGTGGGTGACGAAGCCGAGTTTGAAGGACATATGTTGGAGGTAACGTTGGGACCGGGTATGTTGTCACGCAACTACGATGGTTTGCAGAATGACCTCGATAAGATGGAAGGCGTTTTCCTCAGGCGTGGAGAATATACGTTCCCGTTGGATAATGATAAGTTGTGGGATTTCAAACCTCTTGCCAAAGTGGGTGATAAGGTGGCTGCTGGTGGCTGGTTGGGTGAAGTGGACGAAAATTTCCAGCCTCACAAGATCATGGTTCCTTTTACCTTCAAAGGAGAATATACGGTCAAGAGCCTGAAAGAAGCAGGACAATATACAATAGGAGAGGTGATAGCCGTCTTGACGGACGAAACCGGCAAAGATGTGGAGGTGACGATGATACAACGCTGGCCGGTAAAACGTGCCATCACCTGTTACAAAGAAAAACCACGTCCTTATAAGTTGCTCGAAACGGGTGTCCGTACGATCGATACGGTAAATCCGATCGTAGAAGGTGGTACAGGATTTATCCCCGGACCGTTCGGAACCGGAAAGACCGTGCTTCAGCACGCTATCTCCAAACAGGCTGAGGCAGATATCGTAATCATTGCCGCCTGCGGCGAACGTGCGAACGAGGTAGTGGAAATCTTTACCGAGTTCCCGGAACTAATCGACCCGCATACGGGCCGTAAGTTGATGGAGCGTACCATCATTATCGCGAATACGTCAAACATGCCTGTGGCTGCCCGTGAAGCATCCGTATATACGGCTATGACGATCGCCGAGTATTACAGGAGCATGGGATTGAAGGTGCTTTTAATGGCCGACTCGACTTCCCGTTGGGCACAGGCTTTGCGCGAGATGTCCAACCGCTTGGAAGAACTTCCCGGACCGGACGCGTTTCCGATGGACTTGTCTGCAATCGTGGCTAACTTCTATGCACGTGCCGGCTATGTACATTTGAATAATGGTGAAACGGGTTCCGTAACTTTCATCGGTACGGTATCGCCTGCCGGTGGTAACCTGAAAGAGCCTGTGACGGAAAATACGAAGAAAGTGGCCCGTTGTTTCTATGCTTTGGAACAGGAGCGTGCCGACCGTAAACGTTATCCGGCCGTGAATCCGATCGACAGTTATTCCAAGTATCTGGAATATCCCGAATTCCAGGAATATATTGCGGGTCATATCTCTCCGACCTGGATCGACAAGGTGAACGAGATCAAGACTCGTATGTTGCGCGGTAAGGAAATTTCCGAACAGATCAATATCCTCGGTGACGACGGCGTACCTGTAGAATATCACGTGATTTTCTGGAAATCGGAACTGATCGACTTCGTGATCCTGCAACAGGATGCATTCGATGCGATCGACGCGGTAACCCCTCTTGCGCGTCAGGAGTTTATGCTGAACAAGGTTGTGAAGATTTGTCATGCCGAGTTCAAGTTCAACACTTTCCTCGAAGTAATGGAATACTTTAAGAAGATGATCAACATCTTTAAGCAGATGAACTATTCCGAATATGAGAGCGAACAGTTCAAGAAGTTTAACGACCAACTTGACGCACTGATTGCAGAGCGCGAAGATAAATAATAGAGTGTATGGCAACAAAAGCATTTCAAAAGATATATACAAAGATTACCCAGATTACAAAAGCTACCTGTTCGCTGAAAGCGACGGGAGTAGGGTATGACGAGTTGGCCTCTGTCGACGGCAAGCTGGCTCAGGTGGTAAAGATTATCGGCGATGAAGTGACCTTGCAGGTCTTTTCCGGTACGGAAGGTATCCGTACGAATGCCGAAGTCGTGTTCATGGGAAAAGCGCCTTCGTTGAAAGTCGGGGACCAGTTGGCCGGCCGTTTCTTCAACGCGTATGGTGATCCGATCGATGGCGGTCCTGTTCCCGAAGGCAAAGATGTTGAAATCGGCGGTCCGTCTGTGAATCCGGTTCGTCGTCAGCAACCTTCCGAACTGATCGCTACGGGTATTGCCGGTATCGACTTGAACAATACGTTGGTAACTGGACAGAAGATCCCGTTTTTTGCTGACCCCGACCAGCCGTTCAACCAGGTAATGGCAATGGTTGCCTTGCGTGCCCAGTCCGATAAGATTATCCTAGGCGGTATGGGGATGACGAATGACGACTATTTGTTCTTTAAGAATACGTTTAGCAATGCCGGTGCGTTGGATCGTATCGTCAGCTTTATCAATACGACGGAAGACCCCTCTGTAGAACGTATCCTGATCCCCGATATGGCCTTATGTGCGGCCGAATATTTTGCCGTGCAGAAGAACGAAAAAGTGTTGGTGTTGCTTACCGACATGACCAACTACGCGGATGCTTTGGCTATCGTGTCCAACCGTATGGACCAGATCCCGTCGAAGGACTCCATGCCGGGTTCCTTGTATTCCGATTTGGCTAAGATTTACGAAAAAGCAGTTCAGTTCCCTGCCGGTGGTTCGATCACGATTATTGCCGTGACGACTTTGTCCGGTGGTGATATCACGCATGCTGTGCCTGACAATACAGGTTACATCACCGAAGGGCAGTTGTACCTCCGTAAGGATAGCGATGTCGGCAAGGTAATCGTCGACCCGTTCCGAAGTCTGTCCCGTCTGAAACAATTGGTGACCGGGAAGAAGACACGCGAGGATCATCCGCAGGTGATGAATGCTGCCGTTCGCCTGTATGCCGATGCCGCCAATGCGAAGACGAAGATGGAGAACGGTTTCGATCTGACGGACTACGATAACCGTACGTTGGCTTTTGCAAAGGATTATTCCGAAAAGCTATTGGCTATCGATGTCAATCTCGATACGACCGAAATGCTCGATGTGGCATGGGACTTGTTCGGTGAGTATTTCGAACCTGCCGAAGTGAACATCAAACAGGCGTTGGTCGACAAATACTGGAAGAAATAAAAGAATTCTGATTCATAATTTATGAATTATCATCGACTCATAAGTTATGAATCAGAAATCATAAATGTATAGAAAATGGCAATAAAGTTTCAATATAATAAAACCTCTCTTCAGCAATTGGAAAAGCAACTGAAGATGCGTGAGCGTTCCCTGCCGACGATCAAAAGTAAGGAAAGCGCCCTGCGTATCGAAGTGAAGCGGACCAAAGATGAAGTGACGAAATTGGAACTTCAGCTTGAACAGGAGATACAGAGCTATGAAAACATGATGGCTTTGTGGAACGAGTTTAATCCCGAACTGATTGCGGTACGGGATGTTTCTCTTTCTACCAAAAAGATAGCCGGTGTAGTGGTCCCTGTGTTGGACGAGATCGAATTCGAGATCGGCCGTTACAGCCTGTTCAATGCCCCTGCTTGGTTTACCGACGGTATCGAACTGTTGAAGAAGTTGGCGCGTACCGGCATCGAAGCTGAGTTTTCGGGTATGAAGTTGGAGTTGTTGGAGCATGCGCGGAAGAAAACCACTCAGAAAGTGAATCTTTTTGAGAAGGTACAGATTCCGGGTTATAAAGATGCGATCCGCAAAGTGAAACGATTCATGGAAGACGAGGAAAGTCTCTCCAAGTCATCACAAAAGATCATGCGGGCTAATCAGGAAAAGCGTAAAGCGAAAGAAGAAAAAGAGGAGGCTGAAGTATGATAGTAAAGATGAGCAAGTATGCCTTTATGGTATATCATAGAGAATATGATGCATTCCTCACGACTCTCCGCGAATTGGGTGTTGTGCATGTGAAGGAAACGAATTCTGTTCTGGATAATGCGGAACTACAGGCTTTGCTGGCCGAACGGAAACAGGTAAGTACAGCGATCCGCTATTGCAAGAACTTGAATTCCCAGACGAAAGAGGTGACTGTTGCTCCGGCACGCGGACTGACAAAAGCCGAAGGATTGAAGTTGGTAGGCAAGCTGGAAGAAATGCAAGAAAAGCAGGCCCAGTTACAGGCAGCGAAAGTTTCGCTGGAAAAGGATATCGCTTATATGGATATCTGGGGAGAGTTCAGCTATGCAAATATCAGGCGGTTGAAAAAGGCTGGCTTCGACGTGACGTTTTTTAGTTGCCCGACTTCCAAATACGAACCTAAATGGGGAGAAGAGTACAATGCTTTTCTTGTCAATAATTTCCAGTCGGTTACCTATTTCGTGACGGTCACCAAGACGGGAACGCCAATCGATATCGATGCTGAACGTCCGAAAATGCCCGACCGGGGATTGGCAAAACTTCATCTTGCGATGGAACAATTGCTGGATAATATCAAGGTATTGAACAATCAGTTGAAAGAGTATGCAGCTGAGCAATACAATACATTGGTAGAGTTGGAAAAGAATATCCAAAACGAATTCAATCTTTCCAATACGCTGGTGCAGACGGATCGCGAAGCCGGCGATAAGTTGATGTTGCTGGAAGGTTTTGTTCCGACGGAAGAGGCTCCGGCTATGGAGGTCGCCCTTGAAAAAGAAGGTTACTATTTCCAGGAGTTGGATATACAGGATGGGGATCGTGTTCCGATCAAGTTGAAAAATAATAAGTTCAACCGGTTGTACGAACCGATCACCAAGATGTTCTCCTTGCCGAATTACACCGAGTTCGACCCGACACCTCTTTTTGCTCCCTTCTTCATGCTCTTCTTCGGACTGTGCTTCGGAGACGGAGGATATGGTTTGTTAGTGTTATTGGCTTGCTCGTTCTTCAAGCGGAAAGTCAATCCGGACTTCAAACCTTATCTTACCTTGTTCCAGTATTTGGGCTTGGCGGCGATAATCGTCGGTACGTGTACGGGTTCTTTCTTTGGGATCGCATTGGCCGATGTCCCGGCATTATCGAAAGTGAAAGACTACTTTGTAAGCAGTGACAATTTGATGACCTTCTCAATCGTTATCGGTCTGGTTCAGATTATCTTCGGAAAGACGGTTGCTGCTTTTAAGATGAAGGCGCAAAAAGGTGTCAAATATAGTATTGCTCCTTTTGCCTGGGTTTTTGTTATTACGGCATTGGCACTGGCATTCGGGCTGCCGATGCTGAATTTGCAATTGCCCGAAACCGTCAAGACGGTCTTTATCGGTATTGCGGTTATCGGCTTGGTTGTAGCTTACCTGTATAATTCGCCGGGAAAGAATATCTTCCTGAATTTCGGTACAGGGCTTTGGAATACCTACAACATGGCTTCCGGATTGCTGGGTGACACCTTGTCGTATATCCGGTTGTTTGCAATCGGTTTGACAGGTGCGATTTTGGGGGGTGTATTCAACCAGTTGGCCGTAGATATGACGGAGGGCATGAACATAGTGTTGCGTGCGGTATGCATGTTGCTGATCCTGTTGGTCGGCCATGCTATCAACATCGGGCTTTGTACGATCAGTTCGCTTGTCCATCCTCTACGTCTTATCTTTGTCGAATATTATAAAAATGCCGAATTTGAAGGAGGAGGTAAAGAGTACCGGCCTTTTAAGAAAGCATAGGCAAACGAGGTATGTTTATCTATTATTAAAAGTAAATTAAACAATAACAAAAAAATAAATTAAAACAATTATCATTATGGAACCAATTTTATTAGCTTATCTGGGTATTGCGTTGATGACAGGTCTGACTTTCATCGGTAGTAGTTATGGGGTAACGATTGCGGGTAATGCCGTTGTCGGAGCAATGAAGAAAAATCCCGATGCACTGGGTACTTACATCGCATTAAGCGCGTTGCCCTCTTCTCAGGGATTGTATGGATTTGTAGGTTACTTCATGATGCAGAAATTTTTAGTTGATAGCATCACAATGTTGAATGCGACCGCTATCTTCGGTGCAGGCCTGGTGTTGGGTTTTGCAGGTCTGTTCTCTTCTATCCGTCAGGCAGAGGTTTGTGCAAATGGTATCGCAGGCGTTGGAGCCGGCCACAATGTGTTCGGTGCTACTATGGTGATGGCCGTATTCCCCGAATTGTATGCAATTTTGGCTTTGCTGGTTGTTATCCTGATCGGTGGTACTCTTCCGGTATAATATAAATAAACAAACGAAAGAGGCTGTATATAATGTCAATACTTTATATGCAGCCTTTTTATTTATGTAATCATTCATAGTTAAATGATGATTTATCTGCAATAACAACTTATATATAAACAACGTCAAATGAAAAAACAACTACTATTAGTGATGCTTTGTGCCGGGATGTTCTGTGGCACGGAAGCGAAAGGGCAGGAAGCGGAGCGGCTATCCGGATACGTCCAGGCCGAACGTTTCACGAAGGAGAAGCTGAACACGATGCTTTTCTCCACATCTGTCGATCCGCACTGGTTCCGGAAGGGCAGTAGTTTTTGGTATGAATATAAGACCGGCAACGGCAAAGTCTGGTATGTCGTCGATCCGGTGGCGAAGACGAAACGTCCGCTTTTTGACCTCGACGATATTGCCGCACAGATAACCGAGATCGTCAAAGACCCGTTCACTGCCCAGCAACTACCCATCCAGAAGCTCGAAGCTGGAGAGGACGGTCGCACTTTTACTTTCCAGATCACCTCTTCGCAAGAGGCTAAAAAAGACAGTACCGACAAGGATAAAGGTCCGAAGAAAGAGATATTCTTTTTCTCCTACGACTATCCCACGCGTAAGCTGACTTGGCTCAAAGAAAAGAAGAAAGAAACGGAATATCCCGACTGGGCCTCTTTCTCGCCCGACGGCAAAACAGTCGTGTATGCAAAAGACCTGAACCTCTATCGGATGTCCCGCGAGGATTACGAGAAGTTGAAGAAAGACGATAAGGATAGTACGGTTACGGATATACAACTCACTACTTTCGGTGTGAAAGACTTTGGTTTCGGCCAGCCCTATAGCTTGCTGAACACCGACACGCTTTGCAACGGCAAGCGGAAAGGCGTTTGGGGGATTGTCTGGTCACCCGATTCCCGTTATTTTGCCGTGACGGTTGAAGACGAGCGTGCCGTGAAAGACTTGTGGGTAATCAACTCTATGGCTTCGCCTCGTCCGACGCTGGAAACCTATAAATACCAGATGCCCGGTGAGAAAGAAGCGCCTGTCCAGCATCTGTTCTTGTTCGACATGAACGACAACAGCTATAAGGAAATCCGCACATCTGCATTCAAAGATCAGACATTGCGCTTGGCACGTAAGCCGTGGAGGCAGAAAGACCGTGATCGGAAAGAGGTGGCGAGTGTCTGGCTGGGCGACAATAACCGTTTCTTCGTTACTCGTTCGAGCCGCGACCTGCACCGTATCGACATCTGTTCGTATACGGTCGGACAGGATTCGATCTGTCCGATTATCGAGGAACGTATGAATACTTATCAGGAAGTCCGCCCGTTGGCAGCCGTAGGTGATGGCAAGGAGTTGATCCAGTGGAGCGAACGTGACGGCTGGGCGCACCTGTACCTCTATGACGGAGAAGGTAACCTGAAGAACCGCATCACACGCGGCCCCTGGCATGTAGACCAGATCGTGAAAGTGGACGAAGCCAAACGTGTCGTTTACTTCCTGGCTAACGGGAAAGAGAAAGATGAGAATCCCTACTACGAACACCTGTATCGTGTGGGCCTCGATGGAAGTGGTTTGCAGCAAGTCACTCCGGGCGACTATTTCCACACAGTCAGCATGGATGACAATGCGGCCTTTGTGGTCAATAATTATTCGCGTGTGAACACTATCCCGCGTACGGATTTGATGGATAGTAACGGCCGCAAGCTGATGACGCTTGAAGAGAGCGACTTCTCTGGGTTGCTGGCTGCCGGTTACCAGTTTCCCGAACCTTTCAAGGTGAAGGCTGCGGATGGCGTGACCGACCTCTATGGTGTGATGTATAAACCGTTTAATTTCGATTCGACGGCCCTGTATCCGATCATCGATTATGTATATCCGGGCCCGCAAGTCGAAGCAACCGTTTATCCGTTCAGCCGTATGAGTGTGCGCACGGATCGTCTGGCACAGGCCGGCTTTATTGTGATCACGGTCGGAAACCGGGGCGGACATCCGAGCCGTTCGAAATGGTATCATAACTTCGGCTATGGCAACTTGCGTGATTATGGGTTGGCGGATCAGAAAGCGGCTATCGAGCAACTGGCCAACCGCTATTCATTCATCGACATCAACCGTGTCGGTATCCACGGCCATTCGGGTGGAGGTTTCATGTCTACGGCTGCTATACTGCAATATCCCGACTTCTTCAAGGCAGCCGTCTCGTGTGCCGGAAACCATGATAACCGTATCTATAACCGTTGGTGGAGCGAGACGCATCATGGCGTGAAGGAAGTGGTCAGCGAAAAGGGTGATACGACTTTCGTCTACAACATCAAGACGAACGAAGAGATCGCAAGTCGGCTGAAAGGTCATTTGATGCTCGTACATGGTGACATCGACAACAATGTCCATCCGGGCAATACGCTGCGTGTGGCAGATGCCCTGATCCGTGCCGGAAAGCGTTTTGACATGTTGCTCCTTCCGCAGCAACGCCACGGCTTCGGCGATATGGACGAATATTTCTACTGGCGTATGGTCGACTATTTCTCCCGCCACTTATTGGGTGAACAGGAAACATCGGTAGATATCCCGAAACGATAAAACAAAAAGAGTGCGCCGGATTTCGGTGCACTCTTTTTGTTTTATTTTCCAGGATTCAGTTTTTGAATCAGTATTTCACTGGCTTTGAATTTTACTGATGTGCGGGCGCGTATTTTACATTCTTCACCTGTACGAAGGTTACGTCCCGGACGCTCTGTTTGGTAATGGGGAACCAGTTTGCCAAAATAATGAATGCTCACCCCTTCACCTTCTGAAAGTTTTTCGGTTATTAGTTCGATGTATGAATTCAGAAACTTCTTCGCGGCAACGTCCGTACATTCCATCCGTTGTGCCAATTCCTTGATTAGAGCTCTTTTTGTAGTCATATAATAGTTGTTTTATCGTTATTGTTTTTCTTTCCGTACCCTGTCCCCGGGTGGATTTGTCTAAGATGAAAAAGCGCGGGACTGTTGTCTTTAATACTATCGCTAATCCTGATAAGTATAAACATAGCCCACGCTTTACAGATACGATAAAACGTAAGGAACTCATTGTTTAGCTACTTCTCCCGGATGGCTTGAAATTGTCTAGATTTCTACTTAGGGATAATACTAAAATCGCTTATTGTGGGAAAAAAATATTATCTTATTAATTCATAGGCATTTTTGTTAAATTGTCCGGTAGTCCTCCAAAATCGGGCGTATTATAAAATGAAAAAGCGTGAGGACTGTTGTTCGGACTTAAGTAGAGGTTCTAGACAACCCGCCATGCAGTACTATACAACAGTTTGCTCACGCCCTTATGCTATATACATTGGGTATATAATCGAAACATGAGCATTTTTGTTTATGACCCTTCTATGGCTTGAAATTGTCTAGATTTCTACTTAAGGATAAACCAAAACGCTTTTTATATAAATCATAAAATAATGTTTCCTTGACGCTTCAAGGTCCAATTACCACGACAAAGATAGAAAACATATATGAAAAACCCGATTCATTTCATTAAAAAAGCTCTTATTTATTCGCAGGTTTTGAGAATTTAATAAGGGCGTGAATTTATAATTTCCAATTCCCTATAGCAATAATAATGTCTAGATTCCTACTCCGATGAATTGGTTTTACCTCCATACCTGATCGCCTTTTCAATGAGATGTTCGGGATTTGTGACTGAAAGGTACGATTTTGCATTCAATAACCAAGAGGCATTTTGATTTGTTTACGACTCCGGGAGCCGGAAGGAAATGCGGATTAATCCGTTTCTTAACTTAAAAAGCTCTGCGGCAGGGGGAGAGGTGTGTAGTGGCGATTGCGGCAAAGGGGAGCGGGAGTGTAGCGGAAGCTGGTGTTTTTCCGATGCAAAAGTTCTGCTTGATTATTATAGAGAATTACGATTTTATTTTTCGTCCCCCTTGGATTTGCAATTGGATGAGATTGGTCTGTCCTCCGATGTTGTTCCAGGGATGGATGGGGAGGTGGTGTGGAGGTAAACAGCTCGGAAAAAGGGAAATGTTCAGTGCCTATTAAAAAATGTTATCAATAAGTATTTTAATAATTCTTATCATGAAATAGTCCTTCGGAGGCGTATGAAAAGGGTGAAAATAAGCACGGATCGACATGGGTTATTGTTGTAAACCATGTCGGTTCGTGCTTGATGGGTTATCTGTTGCAGAAGGGATGAGAGGGCTTAAAGTTCGCCCGGACGTTCGTCATTGCCGCCCTGCCCTTTGTTCTTATTGGATGCGGTGATACCTTTGCGCAGGTTGTAGGCGGTGCGGGTTTCATCGATCAGCTGGTTGAGTTGCGTGATGAAAAGCGTTGCCTCGTCCGACGGGACCGCAATGCTGTGGGCAAAGATGGTGGTAGTGATATAGTCGTATTGCGAGTTGAGGCGGTGGCGTATTTCCTTCGCCGTCCCGACTGCATTGATCGCCCGTTCGTTGGTTCTGTCGCTGGACAATGCGTCGAATTCGTCATTTACGTCGCGCAACTCGGAGACGGTGTCGTCGAGATGCAGAAGCGTTATCTTCTGTTTGTTTTCCGGTTTGTCGAGATCGTAGAGCATGCCTTTGATCTGTGCGGTTTCCTGTTGCATCGGAATGTTTTGTATGCCGCGATACGGTTTCAAGATATTATACAAGCTGATGCATGCTTGTGCATATGCAGGATTCGAACTTTTACGTCCGATGGAGGTCGTGTTGATGATGAATGAAACCAACGGATCACGACGCTTGTCGAGATTGAGCAGTAGAGCCGTGTTGTCGTTCGTGCGCGACTGGTTGACGACATCTGTCAGGAGAAGCATGTCGGCATTGAATGTCGCCTTGTCCTCATCGCTGATCCCTACGAAATCCGATGTCATGTTTTCTTCTTCGCCCAAGAGGCGGAGTTCACTGGGGCGGTCTCCCTCTCCTGATACAGCCTTGAGCGGGATCAGTTTGAAGAAGCGCTCCATGAAGTTTTTGTATTCGGCATTATTCAGGGAATGAATGTCTAGATTTAGAATCCGGATAATTTTTTTCATGTTGTTCTATTATTGATTGTAATTAATTGATTCGAAAGATAGTCATTAATTTTCACAGTCTATCAAATAATCTCATTTATTTCGGAAATGATTTGAAATACTCGAAAAATACGTTCCGGATTTCGGCAAGGACTTCAAATCTTCTTGTGATATGATCCGAAGCTCGGATGGCATCTTGAGGATTTTCGAGGTTTTGTCCGAAGCCCGGACCGGACTTTTGGTGTTTTTGAAATGCGATCCGGAGATCGGACAGCGTTTTTAGGACTCTTGAAGTTCTGTCCGAACTTCGGACAGGATTTTTTACTTTTTACAACTCCTGTTCCACTAAAAAAAATAGTTCATAAACTAATTGAAATAGTTTGCAAACTATTTTTTTTAGTTATATTTGTCCCGAACAAACAAGATATCATGAAACGACTGACTGCAAGAGAAGAAGAAATCATGGGCTATTTCTGGACGAAAGGCCCTTTGTTCGTCAAACAACTGCTTGAGTTTTACGATGAGCCGAGGCCGCATTTCAACACCCTTTCCACGATCGTACGCGGATTGGAGGAGAAAGGTTTTCTGGCACATCATACGTTTGGCAATACCTACCAATATTATGCTGCGGTGACAGAAGCCGATTATAGCCGGAGCACGTTGAAAAACGTCATTGCCAAGTATTTCAACAATTCCTACCTCGGTGTTATCTCTTCGCTGGTGAAGGAGGAGGAGATTTCGGTGGAGGAACTGAAGGAGCTGATAGAATCAATTGACAACAGGCAATCGACAATTGATGATTAAGAGAGGGGGGGATTCATTATTATTAATTTTAATTCTTTCAACGTGGGAGCATTTTTAGTATTCATAATAAAATCCACCTGCTGTCTGGCAGTGTTCTATCTGTTCTATCGCCTGCTTTTGAGCCGGGATACGTTCCACCGTTTCAATCGGATGGCTCTTCTTGGTGTGATAGTTTTTTCAATCGCGATTCCTTTTGTACAGCTTGCCGCCGATGAGCCGGTCGCCGTACAACGTACGGCGTTGGAACTCGAACGGTTCTTGCAAATGGGCGGAACTCCTGTGGAAGAAGAGAGTCGCTTTTCGTCTTGGTTGGCGGCCTTGTTTATGATCTACGCCGGCGGATGCCTCTTTTTTGCAGGACGGTTCCTCTATTCCGTCTGCCAGATCGTGCGTCTGATACGTTCGGGCGAGCGGGCCGTATTGGAAGATGGTACGCGGCTTGTCGTGACCGACCTGACGGTCCCGCCTTTCAGTTGGATGAAATATATTGTTATCTCCCGCATCGATATGGAAGAGAGCGGAGCTGAAATCCTGGCGCATGAACAGGCGCATATCAGAGCTTGCCATTCATTGGATATGTGGTTTGCCGGATGTTGTGCCGTCCTGCATTGGTTCAATCCCGCTGTTTGGTTGCTCAAGCAGGAACTGCAGAACGTGCATGAGTATGAGGCGGACGAGAGTGTGATCGCACATGGCGTGGATGCAAAGCATTATCAATTGTTATTAATAAAGAAAGCGGTCGGAGCACAGCGTTTTACCTCTATGGCCAACAGTTTCGACCACAGTAAACTTAAAAAGCGGATTACTATGATGTTAAAACAAAAATCGAACCCCTGGGCTCGCTTGAAGTTCCTTTATGTGCTTCCTCTTGCAGCCGTTGCCGTTGCTGCGTTCGCCCGTCCTGAAATTTCCCGCCGGTTGGAAAATATCTCCGAAGTGGAGTTTGCCGAAGTCCTCACATCCCGACAGGACAAAAAGATGTCGCAAGCAGAGAAAGACAAGCCTCTCTTGCGTCCTCTGGAATTTAAATCGAATATGCGTCCTGCCGAAGGTGTCCGGTATGCCAAGCCGGACCCGCTTGTCATGATTGACGGTGTCGAATATACGGGTGGACTGGACAAGGTCGATCCAAACGAAATCGAATCGATATCGATAATGAAAGATAAGAGCGCCATCGAAATGTACGGAAAAAAAGCAGTCGGAGGCGTGATCCTGATCACAACGAAAAAAGCCTCTTCTAAAGTAAAATGAAAATCGTATGAAAAATCATGTGTTTGTGGCAGTGGCATGTCTTTTTCTTGCTGCTTGCAGTGGCGGAGGGGAAACAAAGGAGGCAAAACTCGAAGCGATTCCTTTGGGAGTTGCTTTTGAGAATCAGACGGAGTTGAAGACTTCCGACTGTTTCAAGAAAATACGCTATGTCGCCTTGGAAACGACCGATAGTTGCCTGGTGGGGCAGGGAGCGTATGCAACTATCCTGAATGATTGGATTGTTGTGACATCCGGTCGGGACCGCTGCCAGCTATTCGACAAAAAAACGGGTCGCTTTATCCGTTCGGTCGGGCATGTGGGGGAAGATCCTGAAGGCTATTCGGATGTCCACGGAGGATGGCAGAACCCGTATACCGGCCAATTAAGTTTCCATGGCTGGAAAAATGAAATCGTTGTTTACGGGGCGGACGGTCGATTCGACCATATCTGGACTCCTTCGGTTTCCGCCGATGAGTTTCCGGCAATGGGAGTGTTCGACTATTTGGATGCGGATCTTATCGCTGGTTATTATTCGGCTACCGACAGTTTGCCGGCCCGTATCGCTCTGTTCCGTGGAGATGAGATTGTCCGTGTGGAATCGTTACCGGTCGGGCAGGAAGGAGACAAGGCGATCACTCCGGACGATATTGTTTCCATCTCGGTCTTGAAAGATGGGGGAGATGGTTTGGCGTTCATAAAATATAAGGATGGCAGGTCTGCCATTTATCCGCTTGGCAACAGTTGTTTCTGGCATGCGGGCAAGGATCTTTATTTCCGCCAGTCTTATAATGATACGATCTATCGGGTGTCGGCAGCGAAAGAGCTGCAACCTGTGCGCGTGCTGGATTTAGGTGTCTACAGTTGGTCTTACAACGAGCGTTTCGAGGATAAGAAAGATGCTATCTACCCGACAAAGTTCATGGAAAACGAAGATGTGATCCTTTTCCGTTTTATGACGAATGTCTATAACGACAAACAGAAGACTTATAATGCCCTTTACCGGAAGGCGGACGGAGCCGTCAAGGTTTCTCCTCTTGATGACAAGATAACCGACGATACGAATGGCTTCCTTCCCTTACAGCCTGTATCTGTCTCCGCTTCGGGCGAATTTGCTGCCATTCTCCCTTCGGAAGAAGTCGTCTCCTGGTTCGAGGATAACGCCGGTGAAACGGATATCCCTGCCGAAGTGGCCGCCTTGAAAAAGGTGGGTGAGGAGGATAATCCGGTGGTGGTGATTATGGAGTAGGATATAGTATTGCGATCACTTTTGAATTCCATGCTTGTGAAGTAAAAGTTTCATGGGCATGGAATTTTTATTGTATATTTACCCGATAAAAAATGACAGCTAATGGAACGTTTTAAAGTCGGAATTATAGGAGCTGGGCATATCGCCCGCAAAATGGCGCATACGCTGCGCGATATGGAAGGGGTTGAACCGTATGCAGTCGCTTCCCGTAACCAGGAAAATGCCGAAGGGTTTGCCTGTGAATGGGGCTTTACGCGGGCTTACGGATCATACGAGGATTTGGCAGATGATCCCGAAGTACAGTTGATTTATATCGCCACCCCGCATTCCCATCATTTTGAGCAGGCGCGGATGTGCCTCGAAAAGGGTAAGCCGGTCTTATGTGAAAAAGCATTTACCGCCAATGCAGAGCAGGCGGAGACGTTGATACGCCTGTCGAAAGAAAAACAGGTTTTCCTGACTGAGGCGATTTGGACACGTTATATGCCTTTCTCCGAGACGCTTCGCGAACTGGTTGACGGCGGGACGATCGGACGCGTGATGATGCTGACGGCCAATATCGGATATCCGATTGCCGAGAAGGAGCGCATCGCCAAACCGGAACTTTGTGGCGGTGCTTTGCTGGATATCGGCGTTTATCCGATCAACTTTGCAAGGATGCTTTTCGGCTCGGAAATTACGGGGATTACTTCTGCCTGCGTGAAAGGGGAGACGGGAGTGGATTTGCAGAGCAGCATTACTTTTGTGTATCGGAATCATCGGATGGCTGTTTTACAAATGACCGCTTTCTGTGCGAACGATCGCCAGGGAGTTATTTCGGGGGATAAAGGATATATAATCGTCGATAATATCAACAACCCGCAGTTGGCAGTCGTCTATTCGGTCAATCATGAGGAAGTGGCTCGCTATACCTGTCCGCCACAGATAACGGGTTTCGAGTATCAGGTGCAGGCTTCCATCGACGCGATCCGTGAGGGAAAGATCGAAACGCCTTGTATGCCGCATGCGGAAACTTTGCACATCATGCAGATGCTGGATGATCTTCGCTCCGAATGGGGGGTGCGGTATCCGATGGATTGAACGATTGACAATTGAGAATGGACAATTGACAATTAAATGTTTTTGCAGTTTGATTGTCAATTGTCCGTTGTTCTTTGTCAATTGATCTCGTGGATGTTGACAGGGGATGATCCTGCGTTATATAGTTCTAATGCCTTTACACTCTCCAAGGCTTCTTTTTTCAGCTTGATATAATTTGCCGGGCCGGAGTAAAGCACTTGTTTCACTTTCCCTTTCAACGGTGAGCCTTCTACCACAACTTGGCTGCAAGGGGAGCCGGACAAGTACAGTTCGAGCGAACCCTCCTTTTCCTTATCAATCGTGATGCGTGAACTTGCGGTCAATGTGTTGACAGATTCCAGGTTCTTGTCATACATCAGGCGGACGGGGTCGATGGAGGTATCTTCTTTCGTTGTCACGGCAAATTCGTACAGGTAGATTTGCATCTGCTTGTCAGTTGCATTACGCATACGGATATAGCGTGCTCCGGGAGCGAGCTTTTCCAATTTGAAGCGGGCCTGGTCGGCGGGGATGTCGGCGATAGCCGTCCATTGTCTGCCGTCGGCGGACCATTCGAATACCCGTCCGCTGTTTTCGCTTTTCGGCAGGCTGAAGTTGAAGGAGGTGGCCTCTTTCTGCAATTCCCAGGTAAGGCCGAAGGACTGTCCCGGCTCGATACGCAGCACTTCGTTCAGGCGGTTGTATCCGATCTGGTCTTTGCCTTCCTTCAACGGCTGATATTTCAATTGTTCGATATCCGTCAGGATAGAGGCCTTACTCATCTGGGGGGTAGCATCTGTCTGGTCTGCAAACAGCAGGTTGCTTCCGACACCTGAATGTATTTCCTGTACGAACGGGGTCAGGACTCGTGAGCCGACTTTCACGCCTTTCTGATACGGATTCTGATTGTAGGTCCGGTCGATCGTGCGCATGCTGTCGAGCAACGAGGTGAGCGACAGATACGATTGCCAGGTGGCGGCACGATCCTCGCCTTGTCCGGTTTCGGCAGTGCGGATAGCCTTTTGTCCGGCTTTCCCTAACAGGTGGAACTGCATCAGCCACGGTTTGATTTCGTCTATCAGCGCCTTGTTGCGGCTTGTCTCGATGGCGGCAGGGGCGGCTGTGATCTCGGCGAACAGTCGGTTCATCCGGTCAGCGGCATCTGCATTATAGTTGTGCTGGCGGAAGTCATGGAGGAATGCTTCGGCAGATTCGGCATAGCGGATGGATTCGTCGCGGCGGTAACGGTGTCCGTTTGGCCCGGGATCACAGTTGTTCTCGCAGAACGTCCGGAATGCTTCCGGTGCTTCCGGCAAAACATAACGGCAGGCTTCTACGAAGTCGCTTTCAGGGTTATAGGCTTTCATGTTCCAGGCATAATCGGCAACTCCGTAAAGGGCTACTTTGGAAGCTTCCGCCCGTTCCATCGGGTTGGCGACGAAACCCGACATGGCATGTGCCGCATTCGGATCGAGCCCGTAAGACGGTCCCATCAGCAGGTGGTCGCGGCAGTAGTCGCTTACAGGGAAATTCCACCAGACATACGAAGGACGCTGAATACGTTTGTTCACCCATTCCTGCCCTTCGAGTGTGATATCATGGATCACGCTGTTGCCGGTCCACATCACATGGATTGCCGGGTCGAGCGTTCTGCCCAGCACATCCAGATAGTCGCTTCCCGCCCAGGCCCGGTTATATTCGGTCGGACACATGATCAGCGGGCTGACGCCTTCTTTCTTCTCGATAAACTCTTTTTGCAGGAAGTTGAGCAGGTCGGCTTGTTTGTCTGCCTTGGCCCCTTCACCGGAAATATCGTCGAAGAAGACTGCGAAGGAGCGGACTCCCAAATCATACATCATACCGAACTTGTTCAGCACATTCATCCGGTCTTCATCTGTCCATTTAATGTCCAGGCCCGGATGGATCGCCCAGACGAAGTCTACCTTGTTGGAGGCGGCTTCCTTCACGAGATCCTTGATCTGTGCTGCTTCCTTTTCCGGATAAGGCTTGCGCCAGTTTGGGGAACTGTGGTAAGGATCGTCTTTCGGTCCGTAGATATAGGTGTTCATCTTCATCTTTCCATAAAAACGAAGCTGCTCGATGCGGTCGGTATGGCTCCAGGGATCGCCGTAAAAACCTTCGACGGTTCCACGGTAGGCGACGTCAGGATAGTCTTTGATAACTCCGAGTGGCAGTGTCGTATTGCCTTGTCCGTCGGTTTGGGCCAATTGTTGCAATGTCTGTGCTGCGTAGAAAAGACCGCGACTGTCGGAAATTGCAATGTCGATTTCTTCTGGTGTGATAACTAATAGATAGGCTCCTGAACGTTTCAGTTCGGGTGTCCGGTCTTCCAGCGATGTAATTTTGAGCGGTAGCGCTTCGGAGTTGTCTGTTATCGACAAAGTTTGTCTGATCAGGCGCATGGCATCTTCATCCGGATGTTGCATGCCGGAAAGAGTAAAGCCATGAGGCGCTTTCAACCGGTTGGTAGATAATGTAACTTCCTGTGGCTGCGGATGAATGGCCGGTAAAGGGTTTTGTGCTTGCAGAACACCTCCTAAAAAGAGGGCAGCGGTTAGATTTAGTAGTTTCATATTTGATTTATTTTAGATGTTTAATTAATGATTTATCTGTTGGTGGTATCTTAAAATGTACTTGTTCCCGCGTCAAGTACGGGACAAGTACATTTTGAAACCTCTTACCAAAAGATCAAGGCTTTTTGGGGATGGCTGATATCGGCATTAATATAACAGGCAGTATCGGCCATCCTAAAAGTAATTGTCTTTATCGTACTGAAAACAATAGAGTCTTTCCGTTTACGTCGCTCCATTCTGTCAAAAGCTGGCGCAATTCCTTGTATTCGGCAGGTGTATAGAGTTGTTTGTTCAGTTCCAGGCTACGGGTGACGGTTGCCGTACGTCCGTTTTTCTTGACGGAGATGGTCAGGCTACCGGCGGCATTGCGGATCGTCTTGTCGGTTTCCGGGGTGCGCAGTTCCATATTTTCAGGACATTCGATCGTGTATGTATAGACTTCGTTGACAGGGCGTGGGATCAGCAGGTTTTCTTTCCGCTGGCTGTTCAGGTAGCCATAAGGCAGATGGGAGAAGCCATATCCGGCATCCGGCAGTGAGATCGTTGCATACCCGTTTTCCACCTTTAAAGGAGCAGTTTGTTCGTTTTCGCTGTTACCTGTTGTGAAATAAGGCATCAATTCTTTACCGACAGATTCTTTAGTGGATGTCGTCACTTTTCCATCTTTGAAACGAACTGCGATGTCGCTCTTGATCTGGTAATCCTGTGGAACGGCAATAGCTACCGGTTTTCCTGTTTGCAGGCTGAAAAGAGGAGTCCGGTCAAAGTTCACCGTTTGCGGACGGTGGGTAGAAGAGGTGGAAAATAAATATAATTCGCCGTTCACCATACAGGAGACGAACAGTTGGTCGACAGCCTTTAGCGCCAGCCCTTTGTCTGCATAAGCCTGGTAAGTCGCCATTGGTTCGGCTTTGAAGCCGGCCCCATCCAACAATCCTGCGAGCAAATTGGCTTTTTCGACTTCAGTTCCGTACGCTGTGCTCATGACGGCATCGGCAGGGCGGAGGCGATAGCCGGTCTGATCCAATGTCAGCCCGTTGTTGGCAATGTGGTTGGTCGTGTATTCGAGGATAGCTTCCAGTTTGTCTTCGTCCTTTTTTTCCCCTTCGGTCAGGCTCTCAGCCAGAGTCGTGAGTTGTGGATCGCCGGACGGATTGAACTGTTTGAGCAGGGTTGCCAATGCTTCTCCTTCGGATGCGTAAGTCGTGGCGGCGAGAAAAGGAACATCGCCGTTCTTGACATAGACGAACGGAGCGCGGGAAGATGCTGGCAGGTTACGTAATGTCCAGCTTGTCGTACAGGTTCCACCGGATCGTTTGACAGATGCTTTTGCCGGATTGTTTGTCAGTGTGTAGGCAAGTTCTTTGGCTTCGGGTATCACGATCGTCAGTGTGTATTCTTTGACGGGAGAGGATTGGAGCAGTTCTTCGAAAATGTCTACCTCCGGCAGATAGCCTGGTTTGGATGTGACTGTGTAGTCGAGATAGATAGTTGCTCCCAGTTCTAGGCCTGTGTGGACGACAACCATTTCTTTCAGGTGGTTGTAAGCCGGAGCATCAGCCGCGTTGCGGGGAAGGACTTCCACGAAAGCATTGTCCGGTGTCTTGATGATTGTGCCGTCTTTTTGTTTGGTGTAAGACGAGTTGATCTTCAGTTCCTGGTATTGCGGATTGTACACGATGAAGCTTTCTCCGTATGTGCCGTTCATGGCCGTGTGGGTGAAAAGTGTCAGTTCCATTTTATAGCGGAACTCTTGGCTGCCGTCGGCATTGAGTGTCCAGGTCTTTGCTAATTTCTTGTATTCGGCTTCCGATGCTCCAAAAACTGTCGTAGTCATTAGTAGCATACAAAGAAGGAAGGCGAACTTATGTTTGTTTCGTATCATTTGATTTATGATTTATAATTTGTGATTTATGAAGAGGGAAGACCTTATCGTTTTATGACGATATAATCCCCGAATGATTTATGTGCATTCACGGCGTTACGGAAACCATTCCAGTCGCCTGCCTCGTACACGCGTTTCTTCAGCGCTAGCTTTTGGTGCAACACCACTTTGTTACCGTCCTGGCGGAGGGAACCTTCGAAGTCGGCGGCAGAACTTTGCGCACTGTCTTCTTTTCCATTACCCGCTAGCTTATAACCTGTGGGGAGTTGGATCGTTTCGTCCAGTTCGACCAGACGTGAGCAGGCATCCTTGAAACCATACCGGCGTTCTTCGAGGTCGGTGTTGATGCGCAGGTAACTTTTTACTTGGTTATAAAGGTTATTCATCACCATCGGCTTGAACAGCATTTCTCCTTCTCCTGAAAGGGCATAACCTGGTATTTCATAACGGAATGTCATTTTGATCGGTGCAGCCTGGTAGTTCTTCGGGTCTTTGCCATAGTCCACGCTGATAAGACGAGCTTTAGGTGATACGGCAAGAAGTTGGCTTTCCAATGCGGCCTGCCATTGCGACTGCCAGCCGGTGGTGAAGATACGGCGGATATTGCTGTCCGACTGTCCTTCGGCTGTGATCGTGAACTGTCCTGTCAGCGTACCTTTGGCATCCAAGCGGTTGTTGGCTTTTATGCGGACATAATGGTTTTCCGGTGCGGAAACCGGCGTGAGACAGAGATCGGAACCTTCGGGAACTCCCGGTAAATAGTTTTGCTGTTGTTCGGCACTGCTCCACAGTTCGCGGCAGAAGGGGACCCAAGTAGGATCGAGCGGCATATAGGTTCCGCTGGAAAGTTTCACAACGGCGACACAGTGGTTGAAGTGGTCGGCCGGGATGCTTTCCACGCGACTACCGGCCATTGTCATGGCTGGATAGGCTTCGAAGCCTGCCATACGCAGGAAAGCGATCAAGGTACCGGCAATATCTTTACAGACACCACAACGGTCCGTGTAGTTCATCTTCAGGTTATGCAGCGTGTAGCCTTCGCCTTTGCCCATCGAAATACCGGAGTAACGGATATTGTCGGCAACCCAGTGGGTGAGGACGGCGATCTTTTCCATCTCCGTCTTTTTGCCCCGGATCAATTCGTCTACTTTCTTCTGGGCTTCGGGAATGGCACTGAAACTGCCGTAGTCTTCGTTCACTTTGTTAAACCAAAGGGATTTGTCTTGCCAGCGTGGTGTGCTGGACATCATCAGTTTCGGTGCGGCGTCAAACAGGTCGACCATGTTCGGTTCGCGTCGGGTCGGCATGATGTCTGTGCTGACGAACGTATAAGCTTTCCGACCGTCCTCGTAACGCATGGAAGAGGTGCATTCTCCTTGATAGAACTGGAACTGCATTTCTTTCTCCATCGGGATGTTTACCTTATATACCTTGCGGACAGTTGGCTCGGTTGTCCAGAAGGGGACGATATCATAGAATTGTCCGCGCATGGGCGGGATGAAACGGGATTCGTCGTTGCCTATACCGCCAGTCAACAGGGCATAGGTGAAACCTTTTTTGTTGATCTGATAATCGATGATATCGCCCGGATCGAGACGGCCTATTTCCATCATGATCTGCCGTGCTCCCCAATAGATGGCGCGGGCAGGAGCGGCATAATCCTGCTGTTGGGTGATATCGAGGTTGATTACGTCGCCATTGGCTTTGTAGATGGTGACACGATGAAACTCTGCATGTGCCGTCAGCGGGTCGTAATCGTATTTGAGGATGCGATTGGCGACGGCCCCGCGCGTGTTCATAACTTTGACGATTTTGCAGACCGTGAAAGAACCGGAGCCGGTAGGCTGCACGGTCACAGCGGTGCTGTCGAGTAGGTTTACACAGTCATAACCTGCGTATAATTCCGGCTTTTGTAGAGTCGGATCGGATGCTGTCCGGCAACTTTCCCCACTTTGTCCGTAAGCGGACGCCGTGGCGAGAAGGACGGAGGCGAAGATTGATAAATACTTCATAAAATATAGTGTTTTTGTATGTTTATTACTAAATAATTGATGCCCGAATTAATTTATCCTGTATATCTTTCCATTGCCAATTTCCGGCATGCCGCCCGATCGATCTTTCCGCTACCGGTAAGAGGAATTGATTCAATCCGGAGGATGTGCTTCGGACGTTGGTATTTGGGTAATATTCCAAATATCATTTCTTCCAGCTCGGAAAAGAGATTGTTTTCAGGTAATGAGAGAGATTGTTCTCCAATAAGGGAAGAGGCTGTCTTTTTACTCGGGAAGTGGTCATTTCCTGTGGTGATCAATAAAATCATAGCCTCTCCGAACTTTGGATCTGGAACGGATGTTATGGCAAAATTGGTAGGAATGATGGGGCGCAAGATTTCTTCCACAATCTCCGTTTGTATTTTTATGCCTCCGCTGTTGATGATGTTGTCTTTCCTCCCTAAGATGCGGAAACGGCCGTCTGGGAGCAGTTCGGCGACATCGTTAGTGACAAGTGTTTCGTCGGTGACGAGTGGAGCGTCTATTATCAGTGTGTCGTCAGTCGAGAGTGATAGCTTGACAGACGGGAAAGGCGTGTAATAAGGAGATGCATCCGGTCCGTTCAACCGTCGGAGGGCGATATGCGAAAGTGTTTCTGTCATTCCGTAGGTGGAGTAAACGCAGATAGGCAATTCTTGTATCCGTGTTTCCAGTTCATGGTCGATAGAGCCGCCACCGATGATTAGGATATCGATTTGGCAGAGGCGCTCTCGTTCTTCCGGAATCTGTAGCGTATTGTATACTTGTAACGGAATCATGGCTGCGAATCGGAGTGGCATGTCGATGTCTGCCATCGGATGCCCGGAAGGTTCACGTATGACCAAATCTAACCCTGCCACGAGTGACCGTACGACCATCATCTTTCCGGCAATGTATCGGAGTGGCATACAAAGGAGGGCTTTATCCCCCTGCCGCAACCCTAAATAATCGCAGGTGAGGCGGGCACTATTTACCATCTGTTCCTTGCGGACCATGATTCGTTTGGGTGTACCGGTCGAACCGGAAGTTTGTACTTCCAAGTAAGGAGAGACAGACTTCCAATCGGAAATGAATTCGGATAATTGGCAATTGACTGTTGACAATTGACAATTATCGGGATGTTTCTTACTTATCAATTGTTTGTTGTCCATTGTCAATTATTAATTGTCCGTTGTTAATTGACAACGGCAAGTCAATGTTGTTGGTGAAGAGGCCACCTGTTCCTAACCCTTGTGGAAGCGGATTGTCGAAAGTTGCGCACCATTGAGCGATGGCGTTCAGGCCGACATTCGATTCCAATGCAGAAGTGATCCACCAGCCGATCTGCCGATCCTGAGCTTCCTTGATCCATTCGCTACAACCATATAGGCCTCCGTGAAGAGACGGTTTCAAGATGATATATTGCGGATTAATGAAGGAAAGCAATTCTTTCTTCTTTTCCGGTGTGTTGTAGCCAATGAGTTCTTCGTCGAGGGCGATGGGAACTGGAGAAGAAGCAGCTAACAGAGCCATGTCTTCCCACTGTCCTGCACGGATCGGTTGTTCGATCGAGTGCAGGTCCAGTTTTGCCAGACAGTTCAGTTTTCTCATGGCTTCGTTCGGCGAGAAAGCACCGTTGGCATCAACACGCAGTTCGATTTCATCAGATGAAAATTGTTTGCGGATGATACGAAGGATTTCTAATTCTTTATCGAAGTCGATCGCTCCGATTTTCAGCTTGATGCAACGAAAGCCGGATTCTATCTTGTCTGTCACTTGTTCCAACATCTCTTCATAGCTTCCCATCCAGATCAGTCCGTTGATAGGAATACCCACCTCGCCATGCGAGAAAGGGGTGTTCCACAAGGCAAAGGAGCCGGCTTCAAAGTGGCGGAAAGCAGTCTCCAGACCGAACAGGATAGATGGATAATCGCACAGTCCGTCTACGTCGATTCTGCCTGTGCGGGTGAAGTTTTGGCAAGCCTTGGCCAAAACTTCTTCATATCCAGGCACGTCGTCGCAACTCAGTTTAGGCAGAGGAGCGCATTCGCCTATTCCTTGGCGGCCGGGTATTTCTTCTGCGGTGAGGTAGATATACCAACTCTTCCTCTCCGTGTAGGTCCCGCGCGAAGTCCCTGCCGGCTTTTTGAAGTACAAGGTCTTAGGGCGGATCTCTATGTGATAGTGCATAGCCATTGTGACTTTGGATTATGGGAATTTCGGATAATCTTCGAAACGGGGGCGGCGTTTTTCAAGGAAAGCTTTGCCACCTTCCTGGGCTTCGTCGGTCATGTAGTAGAGCATGGTGGCATCGCCAGCCAACTCTTGGATTCCGGCCTGACCGTCTAGCTCGGCGTTGAGGCCTGCCTTGATCATACGGAGGGCAAGCGGGCTGAGCAACATCATTTCTTCGGCCCATCCGACATATTCGTCTTCAAGCTTATCCAAAGGTACGACCTTGTTCACGAGACCCATGTCGAGTGCTTCCTGTGCATTGTATTTGCGGCAAAGAAACCAAATTTCACGTGCTTTCTTTTGGCCGACGATGCGAGCTAAATAGGATGAACCGAAACCTGCGTCGAAACTCCCCACACGAGGACCCGTCTGTCCGAATATTGCGTTTTCAGAAGCAATCGTCAGGTCGCAGACCACATGCAACACATGCCCGCCACCGATTGCAAAACCGTTTACGGCAGCGATCACCGGTTTTGGAATCGAGCGGATTTGCTTTTGTACATCGAGTACATTTAACCGTGCCACACCATCTTTACCGATGTAGCCGCCGTGACCTTTCACATGCATATCACCTCCAGCACAGAAAGCCGTGTCTCCGGCTCCTGTCAGCACGACAACATTGATATCCGGTCGTTCACGACAGATATAGAGAGCATCGCTCATCTCCGTCGTTGTTGTCGGAGTGAAAGCGTTGCGATAGCGTTCGCGGTTGATAGTGATGCGGGCAATTCCGTTATAGAAATCGAACAGGATTTCTTCATATTCTTTGATGGTTGTCCATTCTCTTTTTGTTTCCATAAGATGAATTTAGAATTATAAATTATGAGTTATGTTCTTATTTTTTTAGTTGGTGGAAATACTCTTTGAGTAGCCGTACATCTTCAGACGCATCCGTGAATACCTCCATCAACATTGGTTGGTTGTGGGGGGCGGACTGGGTGAAAACAGCCATTGCACTCGTCAGTTCTTCATCGTTATGGACGGGAAGGTAAGAGAATCCTCTTTCTTTGGCCCATCCTTTGGCAGAAGTTTTGTGTGTAGCTGTCACGAAACGGCGTGTTTTATCCTCCATTTTCAGTCCGGGAAGTGCTTGGAATATTTCACCTCCTCCGTTATTGAGCAGCAGGATACGTAGGTTACAGCCGAAGTTGCTGTTCCAAAGTGCGTTCATATCATAAAAGAAACTCAAATCGCCGATCACTACAAAATTCAGTTTGTCTGAACAAACGGAGTAACCGATGGCAGTCGAAAGCGATCCTTCTATGCCGCTCGTCCCCCTGTTGCAGCAGACTTCGACATCTTCTGGGAGTGTGTATAACTGGGCGTAACGTACGGCTGAACTGTTGCCTAAATGCAAGGCCGCAGGTGTTGGAAGCGACTTGATCAATGTTCCGATAGCAGCCATTTCCGAATAGCTGAATTCCGGTTGTGGCAGGTCGCGGGTGTTGTTTTCCCAGATGCGTGGAAACTCCGTTGTCCGGTTTTCCAGCAGGTAAGCGATTTTTTCGAGAAATTCGAACGGGTCCATCTCGATAACGGTTGTCAGGGAACCGTAAAGGTCTGTTACTTCTCCGCTAAGCGAAACATGCCAATGTTCGCGTGGCGGATGCTTGCGGAGAAATTGTTTGAGGCGTTTCGACACGATATGTCCACCGTATGTGATCAGCAGGTCAGGAACCATCTTCTCTAATTTTTCTTCTGGCAGGGCGTAAAGGGCGGCGTCGAAATTCTTTACCGGGATGCCGGGAATGGTCTTGTTACCTGTGTGCTCGGTAAGCCAGGCAAAATGCTTGTATAGCAGTTTGGAATATTTCTTTTCAAAAAGATAGATCAGGTTCATCTGACCGGCAACGATCATGCGACGGTTGTAGTTGTTCAGCCGCTCGATCAACCCAGTATATTCACGGTCGTAGACATTTAATCCTTGGTAGCGGGTGATGACGCGTACCTTGGGCAATTCCTCCGTAGTGAAGCGGAACAACGGTTCCGAGATTGGTACGTTGATATGCACCGGTCCTTTCCCATGATGGTTCAGTTCGAGCAGAGCTTCGTTGATAAGACGATTGCAATACCATTCGTCTTCATCGGTATGTATCTCCGGCAGGTTGACGGATTTTTTAACCTGCGAACCGAAAACACCCGGTTGAGGAAACGTTTGCCCGTCCATTTGTCCGATCCAGGCCCCGGGACGGTCTGCTGAGATTACGACCAATGGCACTTGCTGATAGAAGGCTTCCGATACGGCAGGATGAATATTAAGTAATGCACTGCCCGATGTGCAGCAGACAGCAGCCGGACTACCGCCATGTAATGCCAGCCCGATCGCGAAGAATGCCGCACTCCGTTCGTCTGTCACCGGATAGCAGGAGAAGAACGGGTGATTGGCAATCGTATGTACAATAGGTGAATTGCGGCTGCCGGGACACAAAACGATTTTCTTGATGTTATGCTCGATGAGCAGGGCTACGAGCTGCAGGATGTTTTTTTTATCTGAGTACATAATGTATTTGTTTGCTTTGTCATGCGATGGTTCTATCGCTTTTTCTGCAAAGATAACATCTGTGGGGCAGAAAACATTCATAATCTTAATGAAAAAGGCTTCACCCCGGAATGGTCCGGTAGGCGAAGCCTTTCTGCTTTCGTTTATATCAGAAATTCATTGTTCAGAACTTCTGCATATTCAGATTCTTATCAACCAGGATGCCGTCGACTGCTTTCAGGTTGAATGTAACTTTGCGTTTCGTTTTCAGCTTGATGGTGAAGAGATCTTCAGAACCTTCGAGCAC
This sequence comes from Parabacteroides sp. merdae-related_45_40, assembly GCF_001915675.1. Lineage (NCBI taxonomy): Bacteria > Pseudomonadati > Bacteroidota > Bacteroidia > Bacteroidales > Tannerellaceae > Parabacteroides > Parabacteroides sp. merdae-related_45_40. The sequence goes on from NZ_MNQY01000125.1 coordinate 55,516, forward strand.
TTGTTTGTCTCCGAGATTGACGAAAGTAGGATAGAGCGCCTTTTGACCGCTGGTATGCAGGCGGTCGTATGTCAGGTTTTCCATCGTACCGAGGTTTGCCGGTTCGATGCCGACAAAGTCATAATCCTGTTGGTCGTAAGGCAATGCGAAACTCAAAGCGTTGACAGCTTTGACACTGTCACCTTTGACGGTGATTTCGACTGTTTCGCCGGCGTTGTACGTCTGTTTCGGAGTGGAAAGGAAGATCGTTCCGGCTACACGGTCCGTACCTGGATTCTCGATGCCGTCCTCCAATTGGGTTGCCACGACCGATATGTCGTAAGCATCGATCAGACCGTTCCGGTTAATATCACCTGCGCTGACATAATCGAAATCGCTGTCACCACGGCGTAGCCCTGTGTAGTTCATGTACGAGGTCAAGTCGTTTGTGTCGATCTTTTTGTCGTTATTGATGTCACCTGGCAGATAGCTTTCCGTGCCCGGAACCTTGAATACGTATAATTCGCGTCCGGAAGCGTAGTTGCCGACACCTTCCGTAATATGCAATTTAATGTAGCGGGCTTTCGGTTGGTCCTTGAAAGTGAATACTTTCATGTCACCATTACGTTCCCAGCGGAACGAGTCGACCGCTGTCCAGTTTTCCTTATCCATGCTGTAGGCCACGTCGCCGGCAAGGATCGTTCCGTTGCCTCCATCCTGGCGGGACAGATAATGGAACTTATCCAGTTGGTTGATGGTGCGTAGATCGATGATCATATCGAACGGCATTGCGTTCTTGCGGTATTTCGTGTGGAACATATCGCCTAACTCGGCATAGTCGAACAAGCGGGAGATTTCAAAGCCTTCCTGTTCTTCGGCTGTCACTTCTCCACGGATGCCTTTGATAGCAAATTCCAGCGGGTTGGATTTGGTCTTGACGGAGAAGGTAGACCAGTCTGAATAACCGTCCTTGTTGACTGAGCGAATTTTGAACGAATAGTCTGTTTCGGCTGAGAGGTTGTCGAACAGCAGTTCCGCATTCTTGATCTGCGTATAAAGCATGCCGTTAAATTCTATTTCATAGAAGTCGGCGCCGGGAACTTTATTCCAAGTCGGTTTTAGTGTGTAAGCTTCCGTGTTCCCATCCGTCACCTGTGCGATCGGCGCGGCCAAAGAACCGGTAGAAACGCGGTGGGTGTCGGGCGTGTCGAATTGGTAACCATCGATGATGATAACCGTTCCGTTCATGCTGATGTCTGTCGGAGCTAGTTTTACTAACAACTGAGGGTTCTTGGTGATTGTCTTCTTTTCGAATTCGCTTCCTTTGGTGGCGAATTTGTTCAGGTTCGGGGCAACATCGTAGAAATAGACATTCGTACCGTTCTGGTATTCGTTCATCGAACGGGCGGCTACCAGTTTCACTTTGGAGGAACCGACTTTAGCGGTGATCTTCTTCGGCATTTCCGAGAGATTGATACGCAGTTCGGTTGCCTTGTCTTTCACGAAACCGTCAAAATCGCCTGTTGTCGGATGGATAGTGATTGAGACTTTTGATGGGTCATTGTTCTTGATTTCGATCCGTGTGGTTGTCCCTTTGCCGTTCAGATAAGCCTGCGTTATACCATCATCGTCATATTCGACGAACTCGCTATATCCGGACGGGTAAAGTTCATATATGCGCAAATTCTTGTCGATTTCCCCTACGTTATTGTTCGGATTCGTCATCGGGATGATCGCACCGGCTTTTACGAATACAGGAAGTTTCCAAAGTGGAGAAGCGAAGTTGTTGACCACACAGCCGCCCGTGTATTTCTCGCCGGTGAAATAGTCGAACCATTCGCCTTCAGGCAGGTAGATACCATCACGGATGTCATTTCCCTTGTCATCCATTTGCGTCTCTTGGTAGATCGGCGCGATGAGGAAGTACGGCCCGTACATGAACTGGTATTGTGTAGCTTTACCAAAAGTGTAAGGATTCGGATCTTCAAGGAACATGGCGCGAATCATCGGCTTGCCGTCTACCGCTTCGCGGGCAATGCTGTAAGCATACGGCATCAGGCTGGATTTCATTTTCAAGTACCAGCGGTTGATGGAAGTTGCCGGTTCGCCTAAGGCATGCGGATATTTCTCATTCGATCCCCAGCCGTCCATGTTCAGCTCCATCGGCGTCCAGGTCTTCCACTGGAAGTCGCGGGTATTCATCACGAGGTTCTTGCCACCGAAAATACCGTCCATGTCGGATGTGATGTTCGGTTGTCCGGAAAGCCCGGAGCCGATATAAGTCGGGATGTGGAAACGGATATATTCCCATTGTCCGCCTGTCTGGTCGCCCGACCAGACTCCGGCATAACGCTGCGTGCCGGCCCAACCGTCGAGAGAGATGATGAACGGACGTGCGTCGTTTCCGTAATACGGCATGATATGTCCGACATCAGCCACACCGTTCAGACCGAACGAGTAGCCCCAACCGACCCATGCCACGTCTGTTTTCAGGACTCGTACACCGGCATCTCGTACCTCCTTTACAATGTCGCGTTGCAGCAAGGCACTGATGCTGTCTTTCGGATGCAGGTCGGATTGTGTCCAAAGACCGATTTCGACACCGTTCTTATGAGCGTAATCGGTGAGGCTCTTTAAGTTTTGGATATTACCGTCCAATGTTTCGGTCTGTCCGTAGCCGGCTCCGTAACCGTCGTTCGGCAGCAACCAACCTAACGGCATATCGTGGTTCTTGTAGCGGTCGATCACGGCGCGAGCGGAGAACTGGTAGTTGTTCTTTTCTCCGTTCAGCGATTCCTTGATACCTCCATTATCTTTTTGGCTTTCCTTGTAGCGCTTGCCGTCTTCGAAAAGGATACCCTTTTCGTCTTCTACCCAATAGTCGCGGTTGTAAGCGTTCAAGTGTCCCTGATAGAATCCGAACTTGGGCAGCAGTATTGGGTTACCGGTCAGTTGGTAAAAGTCGTTCAGTAGGGCGACTGGGCTATCATTGATCATATAGAAGACATCCAGATAGTCTGTATCGTGGGATAGTTTTACCGTATTCTTTTCTGTGGCGCCGAAATCATATTTCCCCTGTTTGAAAGTGTACCACATAAAGCCATAGCCGTTTGTGGACCAATAAAAAGGAGTGGGAGAAGCCACGCCGCCATCGGTCCAGCTGTTCTGGTTTTCGATGGCTATAGCTTTTCCCTTATGTGAAAAGCGTCCGTTCTGCACACCGCCGCCGTAGAAATATTCATCAGGGTTCTCTTTCAGCGTTAGGATCGTTTTCCCTTTTTCGTAAACCACGGGTTTCGTCTCTTCGAAAACGATTTTGTTTGTGGTGAGATTGGTGACTTTCAGCAGGGCGGTCGATTTGTCCAACTGGAGTCTGACTTTTCCGGTCGTGATGGTCACTTGCCCATTATCGTCTTGAATGTCCAGTTTGGAAACTGGGCGACGGGGGGTATCTACGAGAATCCGGGCCTCTGGTTTTGCCTCCGGATCACGAAGGATACCACCGTTGTTGTCCTGGAACATACGGAAAATATTATCTCCATAGAAATCGAATGTCATCCGTTGATTGTTGGAGAACACAACATCGACCGTAGTCGGGTTGATCTGCTGCACACTGACGATCGTTTGCGCCTGCCGGGCGATAGCTACTACAGGCTCGGAGGTTCCGGTCACAGCCATTAAAGGGGCAGGAGAAAACATCAATGGCGCAGCAAGAGCGATCAGGATCGCTTTTTTCTGTTTATGATTAGCCATTAAGCGTTTCATGTTGATTAATTTGAGTTATTTAGTTTTTTTATATTCTGAGACAAAAGTACATAAAATATTCTATAGTTCTTGTGGAGCAGTGGAACAACTATACTAAAACTGGCTTTTTGCTTTCAAATGTATGACGACATGTTTTGGGCGTTTTAACAATTCCAAAAGCTACTTACGGTATTCTTTAGGTGACATTCTTTTATCAAGTTAAGAATTTTCGGTAAAGAAAATACAAATCGCAGAATATTTATATCTTCTTTTTGAGGAAAATATACAAATGGAACAATTTATTATTCATATTGACCTTTCCGAGGTTGCTCTGTCGGGATAATTTTGTCTTTAAATAAATACACTTAAATTATGAAACGAATTTATTTTATTTTAGCAGGTATATCCTTGATTCTATTTATGTCTTGTGCCCGTTCGGAGAAGGGGACAAAGGATACTCAGACAGTCAAGATCGATACGGTCGTTTCCGCCAGCAGTCAGACTGCCCTCCAGTTCCCAGGAAAAGTGAAAGCTGCGCAGGATATCAGCCTGGCTTTCCGTGTGAGCGGGACAATCCGTAAAATATATGTGGAAGACGGCGCCCGCGTGAGGGAAGGACAACTGCTGGCCGAATTGGATCCGGCAGATTATCGGGTGCAACTGGATGCTACGGAGGCCGAATACAAGCAGATCAAGGCGGAAGCCGAACGTGTCATGGCTCTTTATAAAGAAAACGGGACCACGCCTAATGCCAACGATAAAGCCGTGTACGGCCTGAAACAGATCACTGCAAAATATCAGCATCATAAAGACCAGTTGGAATATACTCGGCTATATGCTCCATTCAGTGGTTTCATACAGAAAAAGCTGTTCGATGCACATGAAACGATCGGAGCAGGTATGCCCGTGATCTCGATGGTCAGCGCCGGCATTCCGGAGGTGGAAATCAATCTTCCGGCAGCCGACTATATCCGGCGGGACCGGTTCGATGGCTACCACTGTACGTTCGACCTCTATCCGGGAGAAAACTATCCTTTGAAATTGATCAGCGTCACTCCGAAAGCCAATGCGAACCAGCTGTACACGATGCGCCTGCAAATGGTTCCCGGCAAGTTGCCGCTCCCTTCGCCGGGAATGAATACGATGGTCACGATCTATTGCAATGAGGGCGATTCGCAGCCGGTTTCCGTTCCGGGCGGGGCACTTCTGCAAAAGGATGGTAAAACGTACGTGTTTGTCTATGATCCGTCCGCGGGGAAAGTCCATAGCCGCGAGGTGACGGTTCTGCGCCTGTTGTCCGACGGACGTGCGATGGTTGTTTCCGATACACTGCATGCCGGTGAAATCGTGGTTGCCTCCGGCGTGCATCATATTGAAGATGGAGAAAATGTCCGGCCTTTGGCCATCGGTTCTAAAACGAATGTAGGAGGATTGTTGTGATGGATATAAGCAAATGGGGATTTCAGAACCGGAACCTGGTCTATTTTCTGGTTGCGGTTTTGTTGGCGGGCGGAGCTTTGGCCTGCTATCAAATGAGTAAGCTGGAAGATCCGGAGATCAAGGTAAAGCTGGCAATGGTGGCAACTACCTATCCGGGTGCATCGGCCCATCAGGTAGAGTTGGAAGTGACGGATGTGCTTGAGAAAAGTATCCGTAAGATGGACAATGTCGATAATGTCGAAAGCTATTCGTTCAATGATCTGTCCTTGATCCAGGTCGAACTGCTGACCACCGTCAAGGACGATGACGTGGAGCAACATTGGGACCTTCTCAGGCGGAAAGTCAACGATGCCTCCGCCTTACTTCCTTCCGGAGCTAATACACCGATCGTACAAGACGATTTCGGCAAGGTGTTCGGCATGTTCTACGCACTGACGGGCGATGGACTGTCCGATCGGGAGATGGCTGATTATGCCGAACTGATCAAACGGGAAGTAGTCGAAATAGAAGGAGTGGACCGGGTGGATATATATGGGGAACGTTCCGAATGTATCAATATCTCCCTGTTGCAGGACCGCATGGCCAACCTCGGCGTGAAACCGGCCGAAGTCCTGGCTACCTTGAACGGACAAAACGAGACAACCTATAGCGGTTACTATGATAACGGGGACAACCGCATCCGAGTGACGGTGAACGATCGTTTCAAAACGGTGGACGACATCGGCAAGATGTTTATCCAGGGCCATGACGACGACCAATTGCGTCTGCGCGACATAGCCTTGATCGAAAAGGGGTATGAAGATCCAACCCGTAACGAGATGTTCTATAACCAGGAGCGCTCTATCGGCATTTTGGTAGCTGCTTCGAGCGGTTCGGATATCGTGAAGGTCGGCAAAGCCGTGGAAGCGAAGCTGGCGGAGTTGAAAGATAACCGTCTGCCGGCCGGAGTAGATTGCCATAAAATATTCTATCAGCCCGAGCGTGTGGGGGATTCGCTGGGAACGTTTGTCATCAACCTGATCGAATCCGTCGTCATCGTCGTGTTTATCCTGATGCTGGCGATGGGGTTCAAGAGTGGCCTGATTATCGGCATCAGTTTGGTGGTGACTGTTTTCGGATCATTTCTTTTCCTGCAATTCGCCGGGGGAACGATGCAGCGTGTCTCTCTGGCGGCTTTCGTGCTGGCGATGGGGATGCTGGTAGACAATGCCATTGTGATTATCGACGGCATATTGGTGGACTTGAAAGCCGGGAAAGATAGGATGGAGGCGATGACCGCTATCGGACGGCAGACGGCGATGCCGTTGTTGGGAGCGACGTTGATCGCTATCATAGCCTTTCTGCCGATTTATATGTCGCCGGATACGGCAGGCGTTTATACGCGCGACCTGTTTATCGTACTGGCCGTTTCACTGTTGTTGAGCTGGGTGTTGGCATTACTCCACGTTCCATTGATGGCAAACAGGCGGTTACATCCGGCGGTGGAAAACGATAATTCCGGCAAGCGTGTATATAAAGGTAAGATATATGCCATCTTGCGGGCTGCTTTGCGTTTCGGTTTGTTGCACCGCCTTGGCTTTACGCTGACGATGGTCGCTTTGTTGCTCTTGTCCGCCTACAGCTATCGGTTCCTGCGCCAGGGATTCTTCCCCGATATGGTGTATGATCAGTTGTATATGGAATACAAACTTCCGGAGGGCAATAATTCTACTCGTGTGGCGAATGACCTGAAAGAGATAGAAGCTTATCTGAAAACCCGGAAGGAGATCACGAACGTGACAGCTTCCATTGGTGGGACGCCGGGACGTTACAACCTGGTGCGAAGCATTGCCAATCCTTCGCTGGCCTATGGGGAGTTGATCATCGACTTTACATCTCCCGACGAGCTAGTCGAAAATATCGACGAGATACAAGAGTTCCTGACACGGCAGTATCCGGATGCTTACGTCAAGTTGAAACGTTATAACCTGATGTTTAAGAAATATCCCATCGAGGCCCAATTCTTAGGACCTGATCCTGCCGTCCTGCACCGTTTGGCGGACAGTGCACGACATATTATGGAGAATACGCCGGAAGTCTGCCTGATCACGACCGACTGGGAACCGCAGGTTCCGGTCCTGACAATCGAGTACGACCAACCGGCCGCCCGTGCGTTGGGATTGAGCCGCAGCGACGTGAGCCTTTCGTTACTGACAGCTACGGGCGGTATACCTATCGGTTCTTTCTACGAAGGCATCCATAAAAACAATATTTACTTGAAATGTCTGGACGGACAGGGAAAACCGATCGAGGATTTAGGAAACACGCAGGTCTTTTCGACGCTCCCTTCGCTGAACGGCCTGCTGAACGAAGAAAACATGGTGAAACTGAAAGCCGGGACACTATCGAAGGAAGAACTGATCGAAAGCCTGATGGGCAGCACGCCGTTGAAACAGATCAGCAAGGGAATTGACGTGCGATGGGAGGACCCGGTTGTTCCTCGCTACAACGGACAACGCAGCCAGCGCGTGCAATGCTCTCCCGTGCCGGGTATCGAGACGGAAAAAGCACGATTGGCAGTCGCGGAAAAGTTGGAGCAGATCGAACTCCCCGCAGGCTATTCGCTGCAATGGCAGGGTGAGAAGAACGCCAGCGACCAGTCCATGAAGTATCTGTTCAAGAATTTCCCGCTGGCCATTATCCTGATGATCGCGATCTTGATCATGCTATTCAAGGATTACCGCAAGCCGGCTATCATCTTCTGCAGTATCCCGATGGTATTTGTCGGAGTGGTGATGACGATGTTGGTGACCGGCAAGACGTTCAACTTTGTCGCCATTGTCGGGACATTGGGGTTGATAGGAATGATCATAAAGAACGGTATCGTGCTGATGGACGAGATCACTTTGCAGATCGGGCAGGGGACGGAGCCGGTCACCGCCTTGATCGACAGTGCCCAGAGCCGTCTGCGGCCGGTGATGATGGCGGCCTTGACCACGATCTTAGGGATGATCCCGTTGCTGACCGACGCCATGTTCGGTTCGCTTGCTGCATCCATTATGGGCGGCCTGCTGTTCGGAACGGTGATCACACTCGTTTTTATTCCTGTCCTATACGCATTATTCTTTCATATTAAACATGTAGACTGATGAAGAAAATATCTATTATCCTGTTGTCTATTCTCTGCCCGTCGTCTCTTTTCGCACAGGAGACGTTGAGCTTGCAGCAGTGCCGGGAAATGGCGCTGCAATATAATAAGGAAATGGCGGCATCGGTGAAACAGACCGAAAGTGCCTTGTACACGATGAAAAGCTATAAAGGGAATTTCTTCCCGAACTTTACCGCTAACGGGATGGGCCTTTACAGTACGGCGGACGGCGGATTCGGAATTGAAGGTGGCAAAATGCCCGTTATTCTGTATGATGCAGCCGGGAACTTGGTCCCGACAGGCATTTATACCCATTTCCCCGGTATCAATCTCGATTATAAAGTCGGGACAGTCTACATGGGCGGAATCCGGGTCGAGCAGCCGCTTTATATGGGCGGTAAGATCCGGGCTGCCTACCGGATGTCTGTCTTGGGGAAAGAGATGGCCGAGATGAACGAGGCGCTGACGGAGACGGAAGTGATCCTCAAAACAGACAAAGCCTATGCCCTGGTCGTGAAGGCACAGGAGATGAAAAAGGTAGCGGATAAATATAACGCTGTGCTCCGGGAACTGCTGTCGAATGTCGAGAGCGCTTACAAACATGGCCTGAAACCGCAGAACGATGTCTTGAAAGTGCAGGTGAAGCTGAACGAAAGCGAACTCTCCATCCGTAAAGCAGAGAACGCCCTGCGGTTGGCGACTATGAATCTTTGCCATCTGATCGGGAAACCGCTTGTCTCCGATATCCGTATTTCCGGCAATTATCCGGCGGTAGAAAAGGGGATGGATGTCCAGGTTTCCGATATCAGTGCCCGTCCCGAATATGCCATCTTGGATAAACAGGTCGAGATCGCCGGGCAGCAGGTGCGGCTGAACCGTAGCGAGCTGTTGCCCAAAGTCGGCATCATGGGGTCTTATGATTATGTACACGGCTTTGAACTGAACGACCAGATGTTGATGGACAAAGGCAGTTTCTCCGTCTTGCTGAACGTGAGCATCCCGCTTTTCCATTTCGGCGAGCGAAGTAATAAGGTGCGTGCCGCCAAAGCCAAGTTGATGCAATCCCGCCTGGAACAGGAAAACATGAACGAACAAATGATGTTGGAACTGACACAAGCCGCCAATAACCTCGACGAAGCCCGGCTGGAAAGCGAACTTTCCGACCGTTCTCTCCTCCAGGCCGAAGAAAACATGAAGGTCAGTAAAAGCCAGTACGAAGTGGGCTTGGAGACACTCTCGGACTATCTCGAAGCACAGGCTTTGTGGCAGCAGGCTTATGAAACACAGGTCGATGCCCATTTTCAACTCTACTTGAATTATGTCGAATATCTGAAAGCGGCGGGAGCGTTGTCTGA
>NZ_MNQY01000047.1:0-175960 GCF_001915675.1 Parabacteroides sp. merdae-related_45_40
CTTCAACAGAGAGAACCTATATTCACGTAAGACAGTGGAAAGGTTCAGCATTGGAATTGGATTCAAGAACCTTGTTTGCTGTAACCTCTGTCTGTTCACAGACGGATTGAAGAACGATATTAGGGTTAGTGATACGACCCAGCTATTCAATGAAGCGTTAGAGTTGTTCCAGCAGTACAACCCAAGTCGCCACCTTCAACTCATGCGTGAATTTGGTAATCATTCACTTACACAGCACCAATTCGCACAGATATTGGGTAAAATGCGATTATATCAAAGTCTACCTTCTATCAACCAGCGTAAACTTCCACCCATGTTAATGACGGATAGTCAGATTAACCAAGTGGCAAGGGCTTATGTGAATGATGAAAATTTCTACGGATATGGCAGGGAATTATCGATGTGGCGGTTCTACAACTTACTTACAGGAAGTAACAAATCAAGCTATATTGATACTTATTTGGACAGAGCGTTAAACGCTACTGATATTGCACAAGGCATAACATCAGCACTGCAAGGTGATGATGCTTATAGATGGTTTATTGATTGAGAGAGGAAGGGGCATCTATTTACTTAGGTGTCCTTCCTTTTGTCTAATAATTAACTAATTAAACTTGCAAGTACGTAAATAAGTACATATATTTGCAGTAAATAAAAGGAGGACTTATGAGAACAGCTAATTATACTGATTTAAGAGCAAATCTTAAAGGTTATATTGACTCTGTAATTGATGATTGTGAAACTGTAATCGTCAACCGTGGTAAGGGAAGCGGAGTAGTGATGATTTCCCTTGATGAATACAATTCATTAAAGGAGACAGAATATATCATGTCGTCACCTGACACAATGGGCGCTATTCGTAAAGGAGAGGAAGATATTAAGAATGGTAATGCCATCGCCCAGAATGAAGGAGAAAGCATTGATGATTTCTTAAATCGGGTAGCATGTACAGAATAATATTGTCAGACCAAGCACGTAAGGATTATCAATACTTCTTACGAAGTGGCAATACAGCTATCATAGATAAAATTAAAGCTTTATTGAATGATATAGCTGAACACCCTTATGCTGGGATTGGAAAACCTGAACCTCTTAAATATGAGTTGGCAGGTAAATGGTCAAGACGGATTAATTCAGAGCACCGTCTCATTTACTCTGTACCACTACATACAATTTACTAATTGAAAGGGCATCTATTAAGTTAGGTGTCCTTTCTTTATATCTACTAACTATTTAAAGATTACATCTTATGAATACCAAAGACATTGATAATGCGATTAATCACATTATATCATTACAGGAAAAGCTATCCACCTGTGAGAACAATCTCCAATACATCAAGCGGTTGCAAGCATTGAAATACTGGCTGCATAAGTTTGACAGTTTATTGGATAGAACCAGCAGACTAAATGGTGAATATGCAGCGATACATGAAAGTTACTTCCATGCCTGTGCTGGATTTTCATTCTATGACAGGGTTTATCATTCCATCTTATCATACCAATATGGAGATAGACCGTTCTAATTCAGTTGGGCATCCTCATTTGGGTGTCCAACTTACATAAGCTGAACGAACATTCAGCGTTTGTAACCCACTATTAATAAATGTAAATTATGAAGACATACATAGCATATTTAAGGCAATCCACCATGAAGCAACAGCTATCAGGTTTAGGTGTGGAAGCCCAAAGAGAAATCATACATAACCATGTAAAGAATAAACCCATACTTGCTGAATACATTGAAACGGAGAGCGGCAAGAAGTCTAACAGACCTCAACTTCTCGCAGCTTTGGCAATGTGCAGGAAGACTAACTCTGTTCTGATTGTCGCTAAACTGGATAGGTTGTCAAGGAACGTAGCATTTACATCTAAACTTCTGGAATCAGATGTTGAGATTGTCTTCTGTGACTTTCCACAAGCTAATAGGCTAATTCTACATATTATATCATCCATCGCAGAATACGAAGCGGGGTTAATTAGTCAGAGAACCAAGTAATCATTACAGGCTAAGAAAGCAAGAGGAATCAAGTTAGGAAAGTCTGATAACTTGATGAACAAGTTTGAGCAAGCTATCTACAATAGCTCCCGTACCAATAAGGCTAAAGCTGAAAACAATCCCAATAATATGAGGGCAATCGCATTGCTACGGTCACTGTCAATGCAGGGTAAGTCACTCTCTGAAATGACTGACTTGTTGAATGAGCAAGGCTTCGTAACATCTAAGGGCTGCCAATTCCAGATAACCCAAGTTAAGAGGTTACTTGTCAGAGTAGGGTTAATATCGTGAAATCACTTTGAAAGGTAGGACAAATCCAGAGCAAGGTTAGCTTTATATACCCCAATCTAAGTTTGTCCTACCCTAAATTTCAAACGGAGAAGTAAGCATCTACACCTTATATATATGGTACATCTAAAATATTAAGTTGAGAAGCATCTAAAATCAATTCTTCACAGTTTGGCATTTCAGCCCTATACTATATAGTCAACACCAACAATATGTTGACATGATGATGAAAATTCAAGGCGGGTATGGAAGTTGAGAATTTGACTCTTATATGGGGAGAGTAAGATTTCATACCTGTCCCAGATATATGACTTTAGGCTTATCTCTGATTTTTAATGAACAATAGTTCTTGCCAATTCAAACGATTTAGTAACTTTGCATTGTAATCCTTCACTCCTAAAGCGTTAGGTCACTGAACGGAGGACATTATAAGTTAACAGAGCGTACTGAAATTAACCCATTGTGAAACTGGACATTTCTATGATTGGAGTTAATGAGCAAGAGCGCTCACGTCAATGTTATATACCTATCTCATAAGGTAGTCTATATATCGTTTGGCGTGGGCTATTGTTTATTATCCAATCAGGGCAGTCCAGAACTCTTAGAAATAAGAGTGCCTCACAATGGTAATATTCAATAGTTTCCACGCCTTCTTTGTGTTTAATAGCTTACTGAAGGGAACAGGTAAGTAACTTTAAATTTAACCTTATGGGGTTGTTCACACTAGTAGACAGGATTTCCTTACTCCGTGATTGTAGAGCCATTATGAAGCTGATGGTGAAATTGCAAAGGTGTCCTAAGCCAGACAAGGCGGAACTGTGTCTTGAAGTAGAAAGAAGGTTACAGACCTTATCAAGTAAAGGGGCTAAGATGCCAGATGCGGCATTTACTATTATCATACCTATTCAAGGCAGGGATAATAACCTATTTTCTTTCATGCAAGTGGTGAAGGAAGAACTATATTCATTCAAGAATTAACAATTAGTCAAAGTTAAACAGACGTGGCAACAATTAAATGTTGTAGTTCCTCACGTTCTTACATTTAATAGCTTACCAGAGGGAATAGGTGAGCATGATTTTAATATCTAAAAAGAAATATTATGTTTGAATACTACTACATTACAATCGTAAAAGAGAACGCGAAGCTAGCTATTAAGATGAAGATTTTGACATATCAAGGAGAAAGATATGTAGAGACCTCACGTTTAAGACCTAATTTACCCAACATCAACCAAGAGGCAGCTACTACAATAAGTGAATTTTATAATGACATTGATTTCCAAGTTGCAAGAATTAACTCCCAAGATTGGGCATTGGATGCTACTAGCTTTGATGATGCATTATATCATGCGATAGATAATCACATTAGAATACATAATCGTTTATTTGTTAACGACTTATTAGCATATATAGATGTTAATTTTCATATCTTAGAAGCTTGCAACGCCTTTAATGAAGAGCAATTAAGAAACATATACTCTATTAGAAAAAATAAAGCTACAAATAAATACTTAAAATACATAATACATACGATTGATAAATAATAAATGTTCAAAACACCTTATACATATCAACAATGTTTATCCACATATCTTATATGGATAGCATCCTGCATAGATAAAGAACAGAAGGATTACTATCAAGAGTGTACAAGTTTTGAAATTTGGTACGATAGGCATAGGGGAAATAGAATTCAGATAATCTTCTTTAAGAACCATGAAGATTATCTTTATATACTGGAACATTCAACATTTGCATGGAGAGTTGACGTACACTATCAATTCTGTAGAATATATCGTTATCCTTTAGGATGTACGAGAGAACAAATTATTGATATAATAATTAAAGCGATTATCAATATTTACAAGAACGGAGATATCCCTAAAACAATATAAATTAATTAATAATATACAATGAATAATTTAGATTTATTCTGGAATTGGTTCAATGCAGACTGTGAAGACATGGGCATTCAATATACCCAGACGGAGCAACAGACCAATAATAATATCTTGATAAAGATAGTACCTACAACAATGTCAAGTGGTTTATATCAGCTCAATCTATTTCTTAAAAGTGATAGAGTTCCATTTGCAGTTAAATGCTATGGGCATCACGAGTACATTGAATCTTTACTAAATACAACATCTACATTTAGACGATATTATGGAATTCCTATACTTTCTATCACGGTAGATTCCGATGAATATCCAAGAGAACTAACTATTACTTTTTAGACTGGTGAATTAACGACAGTTGAAATTAAGTAAATTATAGATACATATAATTAAAATTTAAAAGAATGAGAACATTTAGAATTTTAGCAGCCCTTATGATGGCTGTTGTGTGTGTGGGTCTATCATCTTGTAGCAAGGATGATGATGAGAAAATTGGTTCAACGGATAATATAGTTGGAGTTTGGACTATCACTTCTGATGAAGGATGGGAACTTCATGAGGGTGAAAAAGATGAATGGAAAGATGAAGATTCAGACCACTTTCTTAAGTTTTATAAAGATGGTACTGGAACTCATGCGGATGACCAAGAGTTTAATCCGTTCACATGGTACATAGACAATAATATTTTGACTCTCAATCCTACAACATCATATTATGATGAAGAGGTTTGGACTATAAAATCATTAAATGCTAATACATTAGTACTTGAAATGTCTGGTACAGACTTCTACAACAAACTGACTTGTAAAAAGAAATAAAGTTTAGACATTACAAAGAAGGCTGCATTGATTACTCTTTGCAGCCTTTCTTAATTAATCTCACACAAACATCTTAGGTTGAGAGCTAATCAGATATACTAATTGACTAACTGATTAATTACTACAAATTTAGTCAATTCAAAGTAGTCCACCAAACTAAATATCATACGATATTAAGCTAAATCAGACTGTCTGACAGAGGATTAGATTGAAGACATAGAATTGAACCAACCGGTGTGAAGTGGGCTGTTAATGGCTAAATGGCATGAGGTGCAGAATTACTAAATATTAGTTCATATATGGGATGAATGGATTTCATACCTCTTTAAAGAATTGTGTTTGAGAGAACTCTTATGCAGTTTCTTATACTCTCTCTTCACTATTACAGTAATACAGACCAAAGATTAATACACTATGCAAGATTTCACAACCAGACTTGAAGATACTTCTTACGAATTAATGCTATTTACATATGACACGATCTGAATTACCTAACAATTCACTCAAGACAGATTCTCTAACCCCTAATGCTCCGTTTCATTATGTCGTAGCTGGAAGCCAAGGTATTATGTTAGCAGCAGCTACAATGCTACTCCTATATATCATTATAGTTGTGGTAGGATTGATATGTGGTTTGGGATGGGGAAGTTTACTCTTGCCAATTCTTGTTTACCATCTACTATTAGGTATCGCTGTGGCTGCGTTATGGACTTATAATAAGCTCATTTCATAGTGTGTGAATTAGAGTATCCTACATATTAATCTCTACTTGTACAGTCTAATTTACATTGGTTGATTTCGTTATGAGTGGAATATTTAGTAAATTTGCATCATAGTTCAATGTTGACCTATAGTTGACCTCTGAACTTATATAGAGATAATTAAAGTGTTGATAACAAGGTAGCTTAGTGAATGGAGCGTCAGATTCCGGTTCTGAAGGTCGTGGGTTTGAGTCCCACCCGGGTCACGAAGGAAAGGAAGTCTCTTTGATTGAAAAATCAAGGGGGCTTTTTTAGTTTAGCCCCGATTATAAACGGATATTTACTGAACTAACCCTAACTTGATTTTGTTTTATAATCAAAAAGACAGAATGATAAGATTAAAAACAGAAGAGTATGTCAGTAATTTACAAATTTCTTTTTCCAATGAAGCCGGATGGAACGGCTATTTCATTACTATTGTTGGCGCTTCGTTTGCTTTTCGGTGGATTACTATTATCTCATGGGATGCAAAAGTGGACAAATTTCGATAGTATGTCGGCCTCATTTCCTGATCCGTTAGGTGTAGGGCATTCAATATCTTTGGGCCTTGCGATATTTGGGGAGCTTGCTTGTTCCATCGGTTTTATATTCGGGGCCCTTTATCGGCTTGCGATGATCCCCATGATTTTTACCATGGGAATGGCTTTTTTCGTCATCCATGGGAATGACCCATTTTCTTTGAAAGAGTTAGCATTCATTTATTTGGTGGTTTTTATCCTGATGTATATAACGGGACCCGGAAAATTCTCGTTAGATCGTCTGATAGCTGTTCCTCTGTCTCGAAAGCAGAAGTAAGCGTGAATGTGCGGTTGAGGATAAATAAAAAATTCTGTTAATCATTAGATTAACAGACTCTATTTTCTGTGGGCGTTGACGGATTCGAACCGCCGACCCTCTGCTTGTAAGGCAGATGCTCTGAACCAGCTGAGCTAAACGCCCGAAGTTCTTTCGGTATAATAATAAATTAAAAGTGGGCGTTGACGGATTCGAACCGCCGACCCTCTGCTTGTAAGGCAGATGCTCTGAACCAGCTGAGCTAAACGCCCGAAAATCTTTCGGTGAAATAATAAATTTAAAGGTGGGCGTTGACGGATTCGAACCGCCGACCCTCTGCTTGTAAGGCAGATGCTCTGAACCAGCTGAGCTAAACGCCCTTTAAACTTATTTTTCGTTCGCTTTATCTCTCTAAAGCGCTGCAAAGATACGGCTTTTTTTATTACCACCAAACTTTTTGACGAAAAAATGTGGATGAATATGAATTTTGTTTGGATGTGGCTACGTAAGTGTCTGATGGTCCTAAAAACGGGGCATTTAGTTAAAAATAACGATTGCTTACCTTATTATTCAATGGAAAAGACTTAACTTTGCGACTCTATATTAATAATGTATATGGTATTATCGACACTGACTGCTATTTCGCCCGTGGATGGGCGATACAGGAATAAGGCTGAGAATCTGGCGGCTTATTTTTCAGAATACGCACTTATCAAGTATAGGGTGCGAGTTGAGATCGAGTATTTTATTACTCTATCTGAGTTTCTTCCGCAATTAAGCGAGTTAAATGCGGCGGAAGTAAAAAAGGGGCTCCGGAAGATTTATCAGGAGTTTACGGAGGAGGACGCTTTACGAGTGAAGGAGATCGAGAGCGTGACAAACCACGATGTGAAAGCGGTGGAGTACTTTATTAAGGAAAAAACAAATCATTTCCTTGCGGAGAAATACCACGAGTTTATTCATTTTGGATTGACTTCTCAGGATATTAATAACACATCTGTGCCTTTATCGATCAAGGATGCTTTGCAAGAGGTGTATTATCCGGGTTTGGAAGAGGTGATTGGCGCCTTGAAAAAATACGCCGAGGAATGGATGGATATCCCGATGTTGGCTAAGACACATGGGCAACCGGCATCTCCGACTCGTTTGGGTAAGGAGGTGATGGTCTTTGTTTACCGTTTAGAGCAACAGTTGGCATTGTTAAAGGCCGTTCCTATCTCCGCTAAATTCGGTGGCGCTACAGGAAACTTCAATGCGCATCATGTAGCGTATCCGGAATATGATTGGAGGGCATTCGGTAATAAGTTCGTTAGTGAGGTGTTAGGCTTGAAACGTGAGGAGTGGACTACCCAGATCTCTAATTATGATAATCTGGCAGCGATCTTCGATGGCTTGAAGCGTATCAATACGATCTTGATCGACTTGAATCGTGACTTCTGGCAATATATCTCCATGGAGTATTTCAAGCAAAAGATCAAGGCGGGTGAGATCGGTTCGTCTGCTATGCCACATAAGGTGAACCCGATTGATTTCGAGAACGCTGAGGGTAATCTAGGGATCGCTAACGCTATTTTAGAGCATTTGGCTACGAAATTGCCGGTATCTCGTTTACAAAGAGACTTGACGGATTCTACCGTGTTGAGAAACGTAGGCGTGCCTTTGGCACATATAGAAATTGCCTTCAAGAGCTTAACAAAAGGCTTGGGTAAATTGTTATTGAACGAGAGCGCCCTAAGTAGGGATTTGAATAATTGCTGGGCAGTGGTAGCCGAGGGTATCCAGACGGTCTTACGCCGTGAGGGTTATCCGAAGCCTTACGAGGCATTAAAAGCTTTGACACGTACGAACCAGACTGTTACGGAGCAATCTATCAAGGAGTTTATCGAAACCTTGAATGTTAGCGACCGGATTAAAGATGAATTAAGGGCTATAACGCCTCATAATTATACAGGAATTTAGTGATAATACAGGTAGCCGTGAGGCTACCAAGTTTTTAACCATTGTTTAATTTATAACAAATGAGTACAGAAGAAAGAGATGAATCTCAACCGCGTCCAAAAAAAGTGATACCAAGTATCAGACGGGAAAACACAGACCAAGAAGGTGAAAGAAGACCTTACAATCAGGGTTATAATAAACCTGAGGGTAGCTATGAACGTAGACCGTATCGGTCTTATGGAGAAAATAACCGTCCTTCATACGGGGATCGTCCGAGCCGTCCGCGTTCTTACGATAATAACCGTGAAGGCGGGTATGGCAACAACCGTGAGGGGGGCTATGGTAATAGTCGTCCATCTTATGGCAACAATCGCGAAGGTGGGTATGGAAATAATCGCCCGTCTTATGGCAACAACCGTGAAGGTGGCTACAACAGCGGCCGCTCGTCTTATGGAAATAACCGCCCGTCATATGGGAATGGAGGAGGGCAATACAATCGTCCGTCTCGTCCTAATTATGATGGACCGGCAAAGGCTTATTCCGCTAGTCCTTCCGGAGAGGGAATGTCTGCGGATGGTATGAAGAAAAGAAGACCTAGAGTAGGTGATACCCGGGTTGATTACAATGATTCACGTTCAAGCGGCGGGGACGGTTACGCACCCAGACGTTCGTATGGTAACGATAACTCTTATGGCGGTAATCGTCAAGGGGGTGGTGGATATGGAAATAATCGCCGTCCTTCTTACAATAATAATCGCCGTCCCGGTGGAGGAGGTGGCTTCCAAAGATCGCAGGGATACAACGTTCGTCCGAAACAGATCAAGTATAAGGAAGTCTTGGCGGATCCAAACGAACCGATTCGTTTGAACAAATTCTTATCTAACGCTGGTGTTTGTTCTCGTCGTGAGGCTGATGAGTTTATCCAGAAAGGAGCTGTTAAGGTAAACGATGTCGTGGTAACGGAATTGGGTACTAAGATTACTCGTCAAGATGTTGTTACATTTAACGAGAAGCCGGTTCAGATCGAGAGCAAAGTATATATTGTATTAAACAAGCCGAAGAATTGCGTAACGACTTCTGATGATCCTCAAGAACGCCTGACGGTAATGGATTTGGTGAAGAACGCCTGCCAAGAACGTATTTATCCGGTAGGCCGTTTGGACCGAAATACGACAGGAGTCTTGTTGTTGACGAACGATGGTGATTTAGCTTCTAAATTGACTCACCCATCTTTCAAGAAGAAGAAGATCTACCATGTGTGGTTGGATAAGAACGTGGCTATCGAGGATATGGAGAAAATCGCCAACGGCCTTGAGCTTGAGGATGGAGAGATCCATGCGGACGCTATCAGCTATGCTAGCGAGGACGATAAGAGCCAAGTGGGTATAGAGATCCATTCCGGCCGTAACCGTATCGTGCGCCGTATTTTCGAATCGTTGGGATATCATGTGACGAAATTGGATCGTGTTTATTTCGCCGGTTTGACTAAGAAGAACTTAGGCCGCGGTAAATGGCGTTACTTAAATGAAAGGGAAGTGAACGCTCTTAGGATGGGAGCTTTCGAATAAC
The DNA here is from genome assembly GCF_001915675.1 of Parabacteroides sp. merdae-related_45_40. NCBI lineage: Bacteria > Pseudomonadati > Bacteroidota > Bacteroidia > Bacteroidales > Tannerellaceae > Parabacteroides > Parabacteroides sp. merdae-related_45_40. The sequence goes on from NZ_MNQY01000047.1 coordinate 10,045, forward strand.
AAAAAACGATACAGATGGAAACAATTAAACGAACAAAAATTGTAGACGTGCTGAAAAGCGACGCTTTCGGTACTACCGTGAATGTGAAAGGATGGGTACGTACCCGCCGTGGTAGCAAACAGGTGAATTTTATCGCCTTGAATGACGGTTCTACAATTAATAATGTTCAGATCGTTGTGGATGTAGATAAATTGGGTGATGAGTTCTTGAAACCGATTACCACGGGAGCTAGTATCAGCGTAAATGGTATCTTGACACAATCTCAAGGTAAGGGGCAAAATGTGGAGATACAGGCTACCGAGATTGAGATCTTCGGTACGGCTGATCCAGCTACTTATCCATTGCAGAAAAAAGGACACTCCATGGAGTTTTTGCGTGAGATCGCTCATTTGCGTCCTCGTACGAATACATTTGGAGCGGTATTCCGTATTCGTCATAATATGGCTTACGCTATCCATAAGTTTTTCCATGATAGAGGCTTTTTCTATTTCCATACGCCGATCATCACGGCTTCCGACTGTGAGGGTGCCGGACAGATGTTCCAAGTTACTACCAAGAATTTGTACGACTTGAAAAAGGATGAGAACGGCTCTATCATTTATGAGGACGACTTCTTCGGCAAGCAGGCTAGCTTGACGGTTTCCGGACAGTTGGAGGGAGAGTTGGCTGCTACAGCCTTGGGACAGATTTATACGTTTGGCCCTACGTTCCGTGCGGAGAACTCAAATACGCCTCGTCATTTGGCGGAATTCTGGATGATTGAGCCGGAAGTCGCTTTTAATGATATCACGGACAATATGGAGTTGGCCGAGGAGTTCATTAAATATTGCGTACAATGGGCGTTGGATAACTGTATGGAGGATATCAAGTTCTTGAACGATATGTTCGATAAGGAATTGATCGCTCGTCTGGAAGGGGTCTTGAAAGACTCATTCGTTCGCTTGCCGTACACTGAAGGAATCAAGATATTGGAAGAGGCTGTCGCTAAAGGACATAAATTTGAGTTCCCTGTTTATTGGGGTGTAGATTTGGCTTCCGAGCACGAACGTTTCTTAGTGGAGGATCACTTCAAACGTCCTGTAATTTTAACGGATTACCCGAAAGAGATCAAGGCTTTTTATATGAAGCAAAACGAGGATGGAAAGACGGTACGTGCGATGGACGTATTATTCCCGAAGATCGGAGAGATCATCGGCGGTTCCGAGCGTGAGGCTGCCTATGATAAGCTAATGAGTCGTATTGACGAATTGGGCATCCCGATGAAGGATATGTGGTGGTACTTAGATACTCGCCGTTTTGGTACGGTGCCTCACTCTGGTTTCGGTTTGGGCTTTGAGCGTCTTTTGTTGTTCGTTACGGGTATGGGAAATATCCGTGACGTGATACCTTTCCCGCGTACACCGAATAACGCTGAGTTCTAATAGCGCTTAGTGATCATGATAAAAAGGGTTCGTAACCGGTTTCAACCGGATTACGGACCCTTTTCTTATATAGCTTCCTTTGTTTAATCGTCGTCCAGATCAATAGGAATTTGCCTTTTGAATGCCTCCTTAAAGGATATAAGCGATTCGGTGCGAGCCAAGCCCAATGGTTGAAGCTTGTTGTGGATGATGCTTAGCAAATGCTGGTTGTTCTTTGCGTATATTTTTATAAACAGGTCGTATTGCCCCGTTGTATAATGGCATTCCACGACTTCCGGTATCTGCAACAGCGCTTCGGTAACGCTTGGAAATTGTCCGGGAGACTTTAGGAATAACCCCATATATGCGCAAGTTTCATACCCAACTTTTGTGTTATCCACGATGAATTCTGAACCTTTGATAACCCCTAAATTAGTCAGCTTTTGTATGCGTTGATGAATAGCCGCTCCGGATACGTTACATTCCCTCGCTACTTCCAAAAATGGCATACGCGCATTGCCGATGATTAGTTTAAGTATCTTCTCGTCCAGTTCATCTAGTTGATGATGTGCCATATATTCAGTATATTTGTATTACTGTTAGATTATATCTTTCATATTTAATACAAATATAATGATAATCTTATAATCATCTAAAGATTATGGTAGATTATTTTGATTTTGTAAGCATTCTTTATTCAATTATTAAGTATTTTTTTTATGAGCGAAGATCATGTAATAATTAGTAAGCCTGTCCGGGAGATAGCCGATCCTTTATTGGATCTAGTAGAGAAAACATATACTAGTTCTTTCCCTGAGGAAGAACGTCGTGATTTCTCTTTGGTACGTAAGCTTTTGGAGGAAGATAGCCGCTTCGAGATGTATGCCTTGCTACGGGATGGTATTTATGTCGGTTTCATTACCGGATGGCAATTTGAGGGTTTTGTTTATGCGGAGCATTTCGCGATCGACGAGTCCGCTCGTAACGGAGGAATCGGAGCGAAAGCAATGACAAGTTTTTTAGCTCTCCACGAAGATCCGGTTGTCTTAGAGGTAGAGATGCCGACAGAGGAGATGAGTAAACGTAGAATCGGTTTTTATGAACGTCTGGGGTTTGTCTTGGATCACCATGTATATTTCCAACCTCCCTATCGTAAGGGAGAGGCATTTTTAGAAATGCGTTTGATGACTCATGGGGAACTTGATCTTGAGCAATCTTTTGAGCGAGTTAAGACCATTATTCACCAAAACGTTTATGGAGTGGAATAAAAAAGGGGCGGGAAATAAATCCCGCCCCTTTTTATAATGCTATATCTGAATAATTATTACTCTACACGTTGTGCTGCGGAATAACTAATCTTCAATGCGTATGCCTCACGAAGAGCCTGCTTGATATCGGTGATCGTTCCCATCTTGGTCTCTTTATCAGCCTTGATAGAAACTGTCATAAACGGCTGGTCCTCTTCTTTCATACTGGACTTTTCTTGTGCGATATAATCCTGAATTTCCGAAGTCTCTGCAAAAGCGTCATTCAACTGGATACGAGTCTCAGAACCCATCTTCGCTCTCAAATCTCTAGTCGGCTTACCTACATAGATAAATGTAACCAAAGATTTCTTCTCCAATTTTTGAAGCTCTGTAGCTTGTGGAGCATGGAACTCTACTTTCAATGTTACCTCACGCATAGATGTTACCATCATGATGAAGAACAAGAAAGCGAACACCAAGTCAGGTAATGATGATGTATTCAATTCGGGCATTTCACGACCGCCCGCTTTACTAAACTTTCCCATTACTTTTTACCTCCATAATTTTTAGGTTCAGCTTCTGATATCTTTTGCGGATAAATCTGCTGTACAGCTTTTTGTTGTTCTTCGTCCAAATCAGCGAAATTCTTCCCGAATTTTTCCTTAGAAACCTTATTTCTCAATTCGTTATAAGCAGCCGCGATTTCATTCTGCACATCGATATAAGCTTGGTATTCGGTACCACGGTCATTCTGTAAAGAAATTACGTGGTTCTTCGTTACCATCATCTTTCCGAAGAATGGAACATCAGCCTCAACACGTTCAGGCTTATGTTCGTCATTGTAAGGATTATCAATGAACTCTTTGATTCTTTCTTTCAATTGCTTGATATCGACAAATTGATCACCACAGAGAATCTGGTTATTACTGTTGATCAATACAACCAACAAGTTTCTCTTTTTGATGTCAACATCGGTATCGTTCTTCTGATCTTTAGGTACAGGGGGCGGCAAACGTCTTGCCAAACCTTTATCTGTATCCATTGATGTAGTAATAAGGAAGAAGATAAGCAACATGAAAGCGATATCGGCCGAAGAAGAACCATTGATACCCGGTGTCTTTCTTTTCTTACCCATTTCTTTCTTGTTTTATCAGTTCGTTATTACTATTATTTACCCATGATTCTCTTTACAGAACCCCAAACTACACATGCTACGATCAGAACCAAAAGTACGATTGTAGACATGATCCACATGTCTGTGATCTTTAACCAACCCGGAGTATTGTAAACTTGAGAGTCTGCGTTCAAGCCTGCTAAAGGAGTCGCGTCACCCATTGTATAGGTGATGAACAATACGGCTACGAAACAAACTAATACTACCAAAGACATGATAGCTGATTTAGCGTTAGTCTTCAGCAAAGTCAAGAATTGCCAAACCGCAAACAATACTGTACTGATGATTGTCACGAAGAACAATACAGAAGTCCAGTTAATCAATAACCCTGTATAGATGGGTTCTTTCATTTCTGCGGCAGGGTCAACGACTCCACCCGCATAAAACATACCCAGCACAATGATACTGATAATAGAACTTATCAGTAAAGTCCAACTGGATATTTTTCTTATTTTAGTAACTGCCATAATTCGTTATTATTTTTTGAATTTGACGTTGTATTTGATAACCAAGTCAAGCAAAGAGATAGAAGCATCTTCCATCTGGTTCAAAATAGCCTCCAATTTGCTTAACAAATAGTTATAGAATACCTGAAGAATCAAGGCTACGATCAAACCACCTACAGTAGTAATCAAGGCCACTTTCATACCACCTGCTACAACCGTCGGGCTGATATCACCAACTTGCTCGATTTTATCGAACGCCATGATCATACCTACTACAGTACCCAAGAATCCCAAAGACGGAGCCATTGCGATAAACAATGTGATCCAAGACATATTCTTTTCCAAAAGACCGCCTTGAACACCACCGTAAGAAACGATAGATTTCTCTACAACGTCAATACCTTGGTCAATTCTCATCAATCCTTGGTAAGCGATAGAAGCGATAGGGCCTCTTGTGTCGCGAGCGATAGCTTTAGCGCCTTCAACATCACCTTTGTCTAAAGCATCCTCAATACCTTTCAACAGTTTGCTGGAGTTTGTCTCAGCCAAGTTTAAGTAGATAATTCTCTCTAAGCAGAATGCCAAACCGAAAATCAAAGCGATAGCGACCAAACTCATGAAGTCGGCACCACCTTCGATAAACTTTGTCTTTAATGCTTGATACATACCTCCTTCAATTGCTGGAGCCGCATCCTGTGCGAATGCTACGGTAGAAGTTCCAAGGGCACATAAACCCAAGAATGCTTTTGCAAATAACTTTTTCATTGTGTGTTTAATTTTTAAGATTAATAATTCTCTTATTTGTTTTTATTTTATTGTTAATTAATTCATGGTATTCTCCACTGCGGAGAGAGCGGGATTCGAACCCGCGAAACCCTTTAGGGGTTTACACGCTTTCCAGGCGTGCCTCTTCAACCACTCGAGCATCTCTCCAATTATTCGCCTAGCTTCTTCTAAAACGACCGCAAAATACGAAAAAATTCCCATATGCAATCTTTTCAGTGCACAAATCTATAGTTTTTGCTTGACATATACACAATATCCGCAAAATAAATTTTGACTTCATTCGAAAAAAAGTGTCTATATGGGTTTATTTAGGCTTTTAAACAATTCTAATGTGTTTTTTCGAGTAGCGTTTACGGTTTCCTCTAGCGTGAGGCCGAATGTTTCCGCCACTTTCTCGGCCGTCTTCCATATGTAAGTAGGCTCATTCCGTCTACCTCTGTAGGGGACTGGTGAAAGATAGGGGGCATCTGTTTCCAAGAGTATCTTTTCAAGATCCGTTTGCCGGATGACTTCGGACAGTTTTGAATTTTTAAAGGTGACAACCCCGTTTATCCCGATCTTGAAGGTGGGCAGTTTCTTTATTTCTTCCAGCTCTTCCGTTGTGCCGGTAAAACTATGAAATACGCCCTTAAGTCTTTCCGCTCCGACTTTATGTATGCATTCCAGAACTTCCGGATATGCGTCACGGGTATGGATGGCTACGGGCAGGTTCAGATCGATGCTCCAACGCAGTTGTTCCTCGAAAACGATTTGTTGCTCCTTCAAATAAGTCTTATCCCAATATAGATCGATCCCGATTTCACCGATACCGCAATAAGTACGTTTAGATAGATAGGATTCCGTTTGTTTTAGGATATCGATATAATTGCTATCCACACTGGTCGGATGCAATCCCATCATAGGGAAAGCGAACTCTGGGTATCGATCGCATAAATCGTGCATTCTGTCAATCGTCGTCAGGTCTACGTTTGGCAGAAGCAGGGTGTCGATACCTGAGTCTTTTGCTTTTTGAGCCAGTTCGTCTTGCTCCGGATCGAAATCCTCCAGATATAAATGGCAATGTGTGTCTATTAAGCTCATGGATTAGGATTGTCTATGCATTAAATGATCACAAACCTCTTTTAGGATCGTTAATTTTTCGGGGGCGACTTGTAAAGCGTTTAAGTTCTCTACGGATGCGTCGTAATAGGCTTGGATTTTATTTTCTGTTAATTGTTTTAGCTGCAATTCGTTGTAGATAGAGGTGAATGCCTGTATCTTTTGAGCCGGGTCGAATTCTTTTTTATCCATCCAGCTACGGAGAGTTTCCACTTGTTCTTTATTGGCCAGTCTGAGAGCGTTGATCAATAAGAATGTTTTCTTGTTGCAAAGGATATCGCCGCCAATGTTTTTCCCGAAAGTGGCGGTGTCACCATATACATCTAGTAAATCATCTTGCAGTTGAAACGCTAGACCTATATTGATACCAAACGCATATAAGTTGCTTGCGTCTTCCTGTGAGGCACCTCCGAGTAGGGCACCCGTCTTAAGGGAGCAGGCCAGTAGTACGGCTGTCTTTAGCCGGATCATCTCGATGTATTCTTCCTCGCTTACATCCATGCGAGACTCGAATTCCATGTCGAATTGTTGGCCGCCACATATTTCCGCCGCGGTTTGCGTAAATAAATCCAACACTTGTTTGAGGTGGCCGTGTTCCGTTGATCCGATTAATTGATAAGCCGCTATTAGCATCGCGTCTCCGGAAAGAATCGCCGTATTGGCATTCCATACCTTGTGTACGGTAGGTTTGTTCCTTCTTTTATCAGCTTCATCCATCAGGTCGTCGTGCAGCAAGGTGAAGTTATGGAAAACTTCCAGACCTAAAGCGGGCTTGATCGCATTCTCTATACTATTATTATATATATTACATGCCATCAACGTTAACGCTGGACGTATTCTTTTTCCTCCGAGGGACAAGATGTACTCTATCGGCTCGTATAAGCTCTTGGGAGGATTGGTGAATTGTAGTTGAGAGATCTCGCTCTCTATTCTTTGAAGTATATTCTCGAATGCTAACATAGCTGTATCAATTAATGGAGTTATGAAATAAAAAAAGGCTGCGAAAATAAAGCAGCCTTTTTGATATGTTTAATGTTATACTATTGCAATCTGAACGTGATAGGCACAGTATACTTAACACGTACTGGTTTACCTCTCTGCTTACCCGGAGTCCATTTAGGCATGGTACCGATCACACGAAGAGCCTCTTTATCCAATGATGGGTCTACACCACGTAATACCTCAGCGTCTACTACTGATCCGTCTCGGTTAACCACGAATGCGCAGATTACACGACCTTGGATACCGTTTTCCTGTGCGATTACCGGATACTTGATTGATTTAGCGATAAACTTCAGCAATTCTGCGTCTCCACCGGGGAACTTCGGCATTTCTTCTACAACTGTAAAGATCTGTTGTGCGGACTCTTCTTCCTCTTCTACAACTGCGGGGGGAGTATAAACAGCCTCCTGCGCTGAGGTTTGGTCATCCTCTGATGATAAGATATCCTGCTGTTCCAATTCAACGTCATCTTCAACAACGTTCAAAACCTCGGTTACAACTGGTGCTGGAGGTGGTGGAGGTGGAGGAGGCGTATTCTCCGGTCTCGTGATTTCCACTTCTTCCTCAGCGATGATGTCTGCTACACCCTCGCTAGCCTGAACGACCATTACATCGCGGGTGCTCCATTCGAAGCCCACGAACAAGACAGCTAAGCCCACTACAAATCCCATAAGGATGCTTAGGGTCTTACCTTTCTCAAGGTCCGCTTTCGGTGATTTTTTAATTTCCATACGTTTATAATAATTTATAAGTGTTTTTCACTTCTGCAAAAATACAAATTATTTCATATATCAAACAAAAATGAGAGCGATTATATACCTTTTTGGCATTTTTCCCGTTTCTGTTAATGTGAAATCCGTATTTCTGAGATTTGCGGGTGTAAAGTAAAAACATTTTTCCGAATTAATGTATCTTTGAACGATTTTTTGCATGAAAATATGAGAAATAAACTATTTATACTGATTTTATTCGTTGTTACACTGTCTGTCTCAGCGCAAAACGGGAGCGAGGCGTATACTTTCTTACGTTTTCCGACCTCGACCCGGGCTAACGCCTTGGGTGGGCATACCGTGGCGTTGGTAGAAAGAGATCCTTCACTTATTTTCCATAATCCGGCGTTGCTAGGCGCGGAGATGGATGGGATGATCAACTTGAATTATATGAATTACATCTCGGATATCAACGTAGGGAGTGCCTTGTTCACGAAAGCGCATGGCGAGAAAGGGGCTTGGGGCGTAGGCGCTACGTTTATAAGCTATGGCGATATCCAGGAGGTGTTGCCGGATAATGTCGTGACCGGGGCGAGCCTGTCGGCGAAAGATATCAGCGTGAATGGTTTCTACTCCCGCGACTTGAGCGAGCGTTGGCGGGGTGGATTGTCGTTGAAGTTTTTGTATTCGGGGCTGGCTGATTATACCTCTATCGGTTTATGCGTGGATGCGGGATTGAGTTATTATAATTCGGATAAGGGCTTTTCCTTTGGTTTCGCCTTGAAGAATATCGGCGCGCAACTGAAAGCTTACGAGGATGAGCGACAAAAGATGCCTTGGGATATCCAGATGGGTATCACGCAGAAAATGGCGCATGCCCCGATTCGTTTTTCTTTGACGGCCCAATACTTGAACCGTTGGAAGTTCGATTATATCGATAATACGGATAAAGAGTATGACGGGGATTCTTTCGTTAAGACGTTGGCGAAGCATTTTATCATCGGCGTGGATTTTATCCCGTCCGAGAACTTTTGGGTAGGCGTAGGATTCAATCCGAAGGTCAATATGGATATGAAGTTGAAAGGCGGGGGAAGTTTCTCCGGCTTCTCGGCTGGCGCAGGCGTAAGGATCAAGATGTTTGACGTGGGCTTCTCGCTGGCGAAATATCATCCGTCCGCCATGTCGATGATGATTAGCGTATCTACGACCTTGGCCGATTTTAAGAAGGTGACAGAATAAACCTATACATTAGTATATATATGAAGAAAATAGTTATCGCTATAGACGGCCACTCTTCCAGTGGCAAAAGTACCATGGCAAAAGATCTTGCCAAGGAGATCGGATATACGTATATCGATACGGGTGCCATGTATCGGGCCGTGACTTTGTATTGCATCCAGCATGGATTTTTTGAGGGAGAGAAGATTAAGGAGGAAGAGCTGAAGGCTTCTATCCATGATATCGATATTTCATTTCGTTTGAATGCGGAGACCGGCCGGCCAGATACCTATTTGAACGGTGTGAATGTAGAGAAAGAGATTCGTGGTATGGAAGTGGCGGATAAAGTGAGTCCGGTAGCCACTCTAGGCTTTGTGCGCCGTGCGTTGGTCGCTAAGCAACAAGAGATGGGGAAGGCGAAAGGCATCGTGATGGATGGCCGTGATATCGGTACGGTCGTATTCCCGGACGCGGAGTTGAAGCTTTTCGTGACGGCCTCGCCGGAGGTACGTGCCAAGCGCCGGGTGGATGAGCTGGAGGCGAAGGGGATCCCCGCTTCTTACGAGGAAGTGCTGGAGAATGTGAAGAAGCGGGATTATATAGATTCAACTCGGGAAGAAAGTCCTTTGAGACAGGCGGATGATGCCTTGGTGCTGGATAATTCCCATATGACCTTGGACGAGCAAAAGGCTTGGTTGCTGGAACAATATCATAAAGCGATCGGTTCATAAACGAGTGCTTGGAGTTTCCTATAAAGAAAACTTTTGTCTCTGGGAATGAAAACTGTAGTTTCGTTACTAGGAAACAAAAGTTTCACACCGAGAAAACTCTAGTTTTGTTGTGAAGAAACTTTAGTTTCTTGTGATTGAAAATTAAGAAAACTGTAAGTGCTTGTTTGTTAATGATATTATAGATATGATAGAAGTCGAGATAGATAAAGATTCCGGATTCTGTTTTGGGGTTGTCACCGCCATAGAGAGCGCTGAGCGGGAGCTGGGAAATACGGATACGCTGTATTGCCTAGGCGATATCGTTCATAACAGTTTGGAGGTGGAGCGGTTGGAGCATATGGGGCTGCATACGATCGACCATGAGGGACTTTCAAGGTTGAGAGACCGGAAGGTGTTGCTCCGGGCGCATGGCGAGCCACCTTCTACCTATTCTTTGGCGAAGCGAAACAATATCACGATTATAGACGCTACTTGCCCGGTTGTCTTGCGTTTGCAGCGCAAGATCCATAAATGTTATCAAGAGACCCGGGCGAATAACACCCAGTTGGTTATCTATGGAAAGAAAGGCCATGCGGAGGTGAATGGCTTGGTGGGCCAGACGGAAGGTACGGCGATTGTTATCGAGAAAATAGAAGACCTCGATCGTCTGGACTTTACCCGTGCGATCAGTCTGTTTTCCCAAACCACGAAGTCCTTGGATGGATTCAAGGCGGTAGTGGCGGAGATCAAGCAGCGGATGGCGGAAGGGGTGGAGTTTAATTATTACGATACGATTTGCCGTCAGGTGGCGAATCGTCTTCCGAATATAAAAGCGTTCGCCTCCAGCCACGATTGGGTCTATTTTGTGGCCGGTCGTAAAAGTTCCAATGGAAAGATGCTGTTCGAGGAGTGCCGGAAAGCGAACCCGAATACGCTTTTTATTTCCGAGGTATCAGAGATTACCGAGCCTTTGCCCGAGGGCGTGCGCCGGGTCGGGGTTTGCGGCGCTACATCCACTCCCAAGTGGTTGATGGAGGAAGTGGCGGTCCGGATCAAGGAACTGAATGCTTCGGAATGATATTTTGATTAAGATTACGTGAACTTTCCGGGAGAAAGACAGAAGGATAACTAAATATTTACTACTTTTGCCGGAGAACATTAAAATCAATGACGCTATGTCTACAGTAAAGTGTGTTGGTATTTTAACGTCCGGAGGTGATGCCCCGGGAATGAATGCCGCTATTCGTGCGGTAACACGTTCCGCTATTTATAACGGAATGAGAGTGAAAGGTATTTACCGTGGTTACAAAGGGTTGATCCTAGATGAGATTGAAGAGTTTAAGACACAAAATGTCAGTAATATAATTCAACGCGGTGGAACAATTCTTAAGACCGCCCGTTGCGTGGAGTTCAAGACTCCCGAGGGACGAAAACAGGCCTATGATAAGTTGCAAGAGCATGGGATCGATGCCTTGATCGCTATCGGTGGTGACGGAACGTTGACGGGAGCGCGTATTTTCGCTCAGGAGTTTAATTTCCCGATCGTAGGATTGCCGGGTACGATTGATAATGACTTGTATGGCACGGATACGACGATCGGTTATGATACGGCCTTGAACACGATCATGGAATGCGTGGATAAGATCCGTGATACGGCTACCTCGCATGATCGTCTGTTCTTTGTGGAGGTTATGGGGCGCGACGCGGGTTTCTTGGCGTTGAACGGAGCGATCGCTTCTGGCGCCGAAGCCGCTATTATCCCGGAAATCTCCTTGGAGAAAGACCAATTGGCCGAGATGATCGAGAATGGATTCCGTAAGTCCAAGAACAGTAGTATCGTATTGGTTGCCGAAAGTGAGGTAACCGGTGGCGCTATGGGTGTCGCTGAGCGTGTGAAGAAGGAATATCCGCAGTTCGACGTGCGTGTCTCTATTTTAGGTCACTTGCAGCGTGGTGGTTCTCCTACGGCACAAGACCGGATCTTGGCGACTCGTATGGGTGTGGCCGCGATCGATGCCTTGTTGGATGATCAACGTAACGTGATGATGGGTATCCAGAACGACCAGATCGTTTATGTACCGTTCTCTAAAGCGATCAAGAATGATAAGCCTATTAACCGGGATTTGTTGAACACGCTCCGTGTTTCTTCAATCTAAATGAGGCATATATTTATACGAATAGGAACCCGGATGTAGCGATTGCGTACATCCGGGTTTTTATTTGAAGAACCTGATATCATGAAGAAGTATAGCGGCGTGGCCTTGAATGTAATCGTATTTGTCTTTCTGTTTATCTTCTTGAGGATATTCAGTGAGTACCACTTTTACTGTGTCGAGCAGAACCAGTTATTCCAGTTGACTCCCATTTTTATTATCGATAAGTTAATGCAACCGGGAGGTTTAGCGATGGTTCTTTCTGGTTGTTTGGTGCAGTTCTTCATTCTCCCGAATGTGGGAGCTATGATAACGGCGGCCCTGCTGACAGGCCTAGGGGCCTTGTTCTGGGCGATCTTGAGGCGGATCGATCCGCGAAGCCATGGTATTTTATGGGCTTGGCTTCCCGTCCTATCCTTGTTGTTTGTGCAATGGGATTTTAATTACAGGTTTCAAGGAACGGTAGCCTTCGGTATGATGCTGCTTGCTTTATATCTCGTTTTAGGGATAAGGAATTTCATACCTCGTTTGATAGCAAGTCTGTTTGCCTCCCTGTTACTCTTTGGGTTGGCCGGGCCGGTCTCTTTGTTGTTTGCCTTGTCCATGATGGGATACGAGGCCATGAGCCGGACGCCCCGTTGGTATTATTCCGCGATTTTACCGATGATCGTGTTGATCTTGGGTGAATTATGTGTGCGTTACTCGGTGATCGGAGAATACCGCTTTGTCTTTTTACCGGATAGTTATTATTATTTCCGTTTGGTGCCGGATAAGGTAATTTATTTCTCATGGATCGCTTTCTATGCGGCGCTGGTTGTAACCTGCCTCTGTAAAAACAAGGAATCATGGGCTGGTAAAAAGCGTCTAGCGCTGGGAATCTCCCAATTCATTATCTTAGGGCTTATCTTCTGGAAAGGCTTCGATCTATATGGCGAACAGAAATCATACCGCTTGAAGATGATGGACTATTTTACCCGGACAGAGCAATGGGACCGGATCTTGGTATCATGCAAGGAGCCGACCACTAATCAACTCTATTTATGTTACCAAAATATGGCTTTGGCTCGGAAAGGTATTCTGGCGGATGAGGCGTTTAAGTACACGCAGCACGGGCCTCGTGGATTAATGGTGGCATGGAATAAATCGACTACCATATCCGCCTTGCTGAGTGATGTTTATTTTACGATGGGAAATGTCGCCGCGGCTCAAGAGATGGCTTTCGAAAGTAATATTGGTGCCTTATGTGATGGAAATCCCCGCATGACGCAACGTTTGGTACAAACGAACTTGATTTATGGAGCCTATCCGGTCGCGGAGAAATATATCGCTGTCTTAGAGAATACTTTCTATTATAAGGATTGGGCCAAAGCGCAGCGGAAATTCCTGTATAATGATGAGGCGGTCGAGACAGATCCTCTATTGGGGAATATGCGCAGGAACCTGCTAGCTGAGAATCATCTGATCCAGATGGATGGATTCGACACGGACTTGATTCGCTTGGCGGAGCAGAATCCTTCCAATAAAGCCGCTTTCCACTATGCCGGCGTATTCTATCTTTTAGCAAAAGATGTGACGCGCTTTAAGACGTTGGTGGAAACCTATTACGGAACGGATTTACTCCCTTCTTTACCGGTCTCTTTTCAAGAGGCGGTCATCATCCTATCGGAGAAAGATCCGGATTACTGGAAACGTTTCGGTGTCTCGGAATCTATCGTAGGGCGATTCACCGATTATAAGAGGCAAGTGCTCGCTGGGCGGAATAATAGTAATGCGCTGCCCGGTTTGATGTATCGCTCTTATGGCGATACGTATTGGTATTATTATATGTTTAAATAGGAGATGAGAAAAATGTATATAATAAGATGTATATGTCTGTGGATGATTCTGGGCTTGATGGCTTGTTCCGGTCCGGTACGTATACAGAAGAATCTGGAAGTCAAGCCGGAGATCTTTCCGGATTATGCGGATGTGACAATCCCGCCGAATATAGCTCCCTTGAATTTTAAGCTGAAAGACGCTTGCGCTGAGGCCCGTGCCATTCTCGAATGTGGCCCGGAGAAATTAGAGATCAAGACCGGGAAAGACGCTTGTTTCGTGATCCCGGCCTCCGGTTGGAAAAGGCTGTTGCGTGCCGCTTCCGGGAATCATCTGAATGTAACCGTACAAGCCTTCGTGAATGATGAATGGATTGCGTATGCCCCCTTCATCATCAAGGTGGCGAAGGAGCCGGTCGATGGTTGGTTGGCTTATCGTTTAATCGAACCGGGCTATGAGTTGTGGAACCGTATGGGTATCTATCAACGTAACTTGGAAAATTATACGGAGAACGCGATCATCGAAAATAAGATGAGCGGCAATAACTGTATGAACTGCCATTCTTTCTGTATGCAGAATCCGGAGAAAATGCTTTTCCATATGCGTGAGACCTACTCTTGTACCTTATTGATCGATGGAGATAGGGTGGAGAAGCTGAATACGAAGACCGATCAGACCCTTTCTCCACTGGTCTATCCTTCTTGGCATCCTTCCGGAAAATATGTCGCTTTCTCTGTGAATAAAACCAAGCAAGCGTTTCATATGAACGATAGGAATCGGGTGGAGGTATTCGACTCGGCTTCGGATGTGGTCGTCTATGATACGCAAAAGCATGAGATCGTGACTTCTCCGCTGTTGTCTTCAGAGGGAGCGTTCGAGACTTTCCCTACATTTTCCCCGGATGGAAATACGCTCTATTTCTGTTCGGCTAAAGCCCGTACGATGCCCAAGGAATACGATCAAGTGAGATACGATCTATGCTCAGTCTCGTTCGATCCCGCTACACGCCGTTTCGGGACGGTAGTCGATACTTTATATAAGGCATCGGAGATCGATAAAAGCGTTTCTTTTCCCCGGGTTTCCCCGGATGGAAAGTATTTGCTCTATACCTTGTCCGGTTATGGGAATTTCTCTATTTGGCATAAGGATGCCGATTTGTACATGATTGATTTATCGACTCTGCGAAGTTATCCATTGGAGGCGGCGAATAGCGACGATGTGGAAAGCTATCATTCATGGAGTAGCGATAGCCGTTGGATCGTGTTTAGCAGCCGTCGGATGGATGGTTTGTATACAAGACTGTTTATCGCTTATATCGATGAGAAAGGACAGGCTTGCAAACCTTTCCTGTTACCCCAGAAGGATACGGATTTTTATTTTCGCTTTATGAAATCCTACAATATACCTGAATTCATCACAGGAGAGGTAAAGAGACAAGGACGCACGTTGGCCGTGAAAGCGAAAGAAGATAAAGGATTTGATGTAAGGTTCAAGTGAAAAAGAGTGTCGCATGATCCGATCGTGCGACATTCTTATTCTTTTATTTCGTAGCGATATGATCCAAGAATAAATCAATCATTCGTTTGGCTGCCACGAACGAGCTGATCTCGTTGTTCAAGACTTGCTTCTCTGTTTGTTCCAGCATGCCTTCTACCGCCGGGTTATGGTAGAACTTATCTCGCAGCGTGTCGTTGATGCTTTCGTACATCCAGTATTTAGCTTGCTCGTTACGTTTATAGTTGAAGTAGCCATTCTTTTTGGTGAACTCCATATACTCTCCGACCATATCCCATATTTCCTTGATACCTATGTTGTAATAACCGGAATAAGTCAATACTTTCGGGAACCAACCTGATTCCGAAGGTGGGAAAAGATGCAAAGCGTTCCGGAACTGAGCGGCGGCGAGATTCGCCTTATCGATATTGTCTCCATCCGCTTTATTGATAATAATACCGTCCGCCATTTCCATGATACCTCGCTTGATACCCTGCAATTCATCGCCGGTACCGGCAAGTTGGATCAATAGAAAGAAGTCCACCATAGAATGTACGGCCGTCTCGCTTTGTCCAACACCCACGGTCTCTACGAATACGGTGTCGAAACCGGCGGCCTCGCATAATACGATCGTCTCACGGGTCTTACGGGCGACCCCCCCTAAGGAGCCTGCGGATGGTGAAGGACGGATAAAGGCGTTTTTCTCTCTCGACAAGGCCTCCATACGAGTCTTATCTCCTAGGATACTACCTTTCGAGCGTTCGCTACTCGGGTCGATCGCTAGTACGGCAAGCTTACGCCCTTGGTTGATCAAGTGCATGCCGAAAGAGTCGATAGAGGTACTCTTTCCCGCTCCGGGAACACCCGTAATACCGATACGGACCGATTTTCCGGCGAAAGGCAAACATTTCTCGATAATCTCCTGCGCCACCTGCTGGTGCTCATGCTTAGAGCTTTCCACCAAGGTAACCGCTTGACTGAGTATCGTGATATTCCCTTTTAAGATACCTTCCACGAATTCGGAAGGCGTATATACCTTGCGTTGGGCACGCTTTTTTATATAAGGATTTACGGTAGGGACATCCGCAATGCCCTTATTCACTTTCAATCCCTTGTACTGATCATCGTTTTCTGGATGTTCCATATTAATAATTCATTATTTATATGCGGTGACCTTGATCAAGCGAATAGGCCCGTTCGGGTCGTTGCATACGACATTAATAAGTGCTTCAAGTTTTGTCTTTATCTCTTTCGGTCGCAAGGTTACTTTGAAAGTAGCGGTCGCTCCCGGTTTAAGTTCTTTCTTGCCGCCGGACAAATCGACACGCTCATCATCACAAGTGACGCTGTAGATCGTGAGCGGAGTCTTTCCGGCATTCGTAATCTCAAATGTACCCGATACCTTACCTCCGATCAACGGAACGATGCTTTTCTTGTTCGGTAGCTTGCCGAATTCCAGTAAAGTGCCGGATAATTCCGCTATCGGGGCTTGGGCTTTATCCGCAGCGGATAGTTTGCTGAAATTATCGATCACGTTGGCGGAGATCTGGATCTCTCCGGATACTTCCTTCTTTCCGGCGTTCTGTACCATGACCGGCAAAAGCGTAGAGACTCGTCCTTTTCGCTTCAAGACCTTGGCATCCATAAGGATCGTAATGGCACCGACCTCGTCCGGTTGAAGGGTAGCCGGGTTCACCTGTACGTTGAGATAGTGAGGTACTTTACCCAGATGAATCGTAGCCGAGGTCTTTCCCTCGTTCTTAATGTTGATCTTCTCGCCCAACGTTTCCTCCGGACGGATACTGCTGAATAGAACAGTCTTCGTATGCAGCTTCAGATCACCGATAGAATAAGGATACGTAAAGACCGGCTGCGAAGGTTTCGGGGTGACATTTCCTTTAATGGCTAGGCTGTAACTCCCTTTCTTTCCATTGCTGAATATCGATACGGTTTTATAAAACGGGCCGGGGCGTCCTTTCGGATTATACGTTATCTTAACTTCACCGGTCTTACCGGGAGCGATCGGCGACTTGGTCCATTCCGGCCGTGTACAACCGCATGACGCGGTAACACGGGTGATGACCAAAGGGGCGTCTCCCGTATTCTTTATCGTGAAAGTATGACTGGCGAATCCATCGGCCTCGGCTATTGTCCCGAAATTATAAGTCAACTCGTCCGACAAGATTTGGGCGCCTTGTTGTGCCCAAGCTGTCGTTATAGATATAATTGCTGTAAGAGCAAGGATCAACCTTTTTATATTCAGCATTCCAATTGGGGGTTTTTTACGTATTTCTTATTCAACCTCTCCCCGGATGTTCATGATGAAGCTTCCGGTTTTCCCGTTACTGTATACGGAAATGGTCTTCGTGAAAGGACCCGGACGTCCTGCCGGATCGAAAGTAACCTTGATCTGGGCTTTCTTACCCGGAGCTACCGGTTCTTTCGGCCATTCCGGGGTCGTACATCCGCAAGACGCGATTACACGTGTAATGACTAGAGGCATATCGCCCGTATTGGATACTTCAAACGTATGGGATACTTTTCCGTCTGCTTCCTTGATGGTACCAAAATCGAAACTGGTTGTTTCCGCGGAAATAACTGCTTTCTTCTGAGCTGAAGCCATTCCTGTCGCTAACAGGATCGCCATGAAAATAAAAACTATTTGTTTCATCTTATCGTTTAGTTTTAATTCGAATTACAAAGATAGTCATTTCAATTGAAAGTTGAGAATTGAAAATTGAAAATTAGAGGAAGATAACGCTTCTTGCGATGCCTATTCTTACCTTCTTACGGTGCCCATTCTAACCTCCTTATACTGGGCATTGTAAGGAGGTTAGAACGGGCATTGTAAGAAAAGGCTTGTTTAGGGCATGATCCGCAAGCTTTCTCCGGCGGTGTGCGACACGAATTCCGGGGCGTACATACATTGAATCGTACTGATACCTCCGGCGTATTCGCCGCTACGGGATACGTAGACCGGATATTCCAAGACAAACGTACCTTCCGGCAGACGATTGATGAAGAAATTCTCGGATACGTCTTTCGGGGATCTGTAATACCAGATACCGTCTCTTGATTCCGGGCCGGAAAGTTGATCGGCCGGTTCGAAGCAGCCCGCACGTAGATCTTTCAAGAATACGTAATTCATTTCACGGTCTGTCCGGATCGTTAGCCGAACGATTACCTTGTCTCCGATGCGGAGCGGCTGCTCCGGCGTTACGGGACGGATTTGGCAGTTGGTACCGTTATTGGTCTCGACGAATAATTTCTTCTCGACACTCAACACCCCTTTTTGTCCTTTTACCTTGTCGATCTCTTGGAAGTATTGCTCGTAAACAGCTCCCCATGCCGGAGTGTTTCCTTCCTTGCGGATCGAGAGCACGGGGTTGGCGGAACTATTTGCCGGCTCGTTCGGAAGTATCGTTTTGAGGTAACCGGTAGCGATTTCCCCTTCCGCTGTACTATAGGTCTTGCCGTCCCATGTCGCTACACAGGTGTTTTGCGTGTTCAGCCAATCGCTACCTGTGAGTAGCAAGGCGTAAATGGCGTTTACCGTGGCGGGTACGGATTCCCAGTTTTGTGTACGTTTCTGGTTTAGCAACCATTGTTTCATCCGGTTTGTATGCTGGGTATCCGGCGCGATTTCGTTAAAGACGGACATTAATAAGCAATGCGTGTCGATCGGTGAGGTGAAATAATCACTCCCCCTGCGGTTGTTTGCCCAATACATACCTTTCTCCTCGGAGATCGTAGCGGTCTTCTTTAGCCATGTCAGGATTGCTGTCGCCACCTCCTTTTTACCGTTTCGATGCATTAACAAGGCGATTTCGCCCTTGCTGATTAAGGAATATTGATTCCAGTGCTTCTCCGCTTGGTTCGTATAGAAACGGATCGCTTCCCGGGCGTCTCCCAGTTCCGGGATATCCCGGTAGGAGCTGCGGACGAATAAGAACTCTACCTGCTCCGGCGAGGGCCATGCGTTTTGCCATTTCTTATCGTATTTCAGCAAGTTCTCATAATCCGTTTGCATACTTTTGTCCAAGAACTTGAGGGCCTTCATTTGCATCTCTTTCTCCGCTTGCCCATATTGGATTGCGTTTAGCTGTACAAGCTGTGACATACCTTTCAGGATAGAAAGCGTGATCGCACGGCTTGCGGGGAAACCTTTGAACCAGCTCCATCCACCCTCTTCGTTCTGTTGTTGGATCAGTTGTTGCAAGGCCGCTTCCCGTAATCCGTCCGCACGGTTTAGGTCGAACAATAAAGACAAGCGTTGTTTTTGCTCTGTCTCGTTATCGGCGGCCAGTACCCAAGGCGTCTCTTCCAAGAGTATGTTCTTCAGCTCTTGGTTCTTTTCCAAGTTTGAATAGAGGGTAGAGGCATTCCCTCCTTGGGCGGTCCATTGGCTGATCACTTTCCGGATGCGGGGATGGGCTTGGGCGATATAGGAAGCCAACGTATTGCTGTAATAAGCGGCAAACCAAGATAAGATATTATCATTGTTCGGCTGTGTGATCGTCGGTAATGCCTGTACCGCGTACCAAATCGGATTCCCGGTCATCTCCAGCGTGAGACGGAATGGTGTCGCTCCCTCCGAGTTCCCGGAGATACGGATTTGTTTCTCTCCTTCCTTGAGCAAATAGAACGGGGTACTTTCCGTGATAAGCAATTGATTGGAAAGAACCGGTACGATCTGCTGCTCCCCGTCGCTTCCCTTTTCAGAGTCGGCTAGGATACGTACGCCCAGCAGGCTGATCTGTTTGGGGACCGGGATTATCCAGCTTACAGTAGCGATGCTATCCGGTTGCAACTCAAACGGACGTTGTGACTTGCTCAAGCAGATAATCGGTTGGTCTGTAGCGGGATCGAATAGTTCGATGCGTACACGGCCGGATACCGCTTCCTTGGAATTGTTGATGACTTGCGTGCTGATGCTGACCTCATCCCCTTGGCGGACGAAACGAGGCAGATTCGGTAAAACCATCAAAGGCTTGCTGCTGATGACCTCTTTCGTTAACAGACCGTATTTCAGGTCTTGGGTGTTGGCCAATAGCTGTAGTTTCCAAGTCGTATTACTTTCCGGCAGGGTGAAATTTACGAATATGTCTCCTTCCTCGTTCGTTTGTAAGGTCGGGTAGAAGAAGGCGGTTTCCGCGAAGTTCTGCCGGATTTGCTCCGGACTTATCGGCTGGCTGCTCTCTTTGGCGAAAGGATCGGATAGGCTGAACACGGGTTCCCCTTCCGTAGATTCCACACTAGGCTCTTCTAACACGGCGCTGTCTTCCATGATGTTCATGGATTCCGCCACTACTGGGGCTGCCGCGGATTTCAACATGATACCTCCCGTGGCGAAAGCCCGGTTGCTGGAGCCGTATCCTCGTATGACAATCTCATTGAATAGACCGAACCAATTTAAACGGTCATACTGATATTGAGGTACTTTTATATACTTGGCCTCTGTCTGGTCATATTGATAACTACGCTGGAATCCGGCTCCGGTTGAGAAACGGGGAGCTTGTAGCAGGATCGTTCGCTGCGGGGAGAAATACCAATTGAACGGTATGATTTTATCTAGTGAGGCATCGTACATGCTGGCCAGTACCTCGGCGGATACGATCGTGGAGTCCGCGTCGGTGATACGGAATTTCCAGCTCTCTTTACTTCCCGGAAGTAAACGATCCCGGAAGGTTATCGGCTTGATGGTTAATTGCCGGTTGGGTAGCTGAAGCTCTACGGGTACTTGGGTAATATATAGCTCACCCTCTTTTACGAACGTAAAGGATACGATGATTCCCTCTCCATATTCCGGCTTGAACGGGATCTTAAACCGATGGTTCGCGTCGCTTAGCTTTATCAACTCGTGATGGATGCGGTTATTTCCGGCAAACCATTCATAGAGTACGTAGGCGTCCTTGTCGGAGGTGCCGAATACGATCTCCGCCTCCTCCCCGGGTAAACAAGTTGTCTTCTCTTTCAGCAGCCAAGTATGGGTAAATACGGGAGGACGCTTGTCGTTCTTTCCGTATAGGATGAAATCGGACTGGTTCTTACTCTGCCGTCCTTGGCTATCTTTGGCTTCTACTAAAATACGGTAACGCCCGGAGGGCAATTGGCTGAAAATAGCCGGACTGATCTCTTTGCCACTGGTAAAGCTACCGGAAGCTACTTGCTTGCCTTCTTTATAGCTCTCTCCGCTGTTCTTATCGGATCGGTTCGCGATCAGTTCTACGATCTTGAAAGTACCGGAGGTGGAAACCATCTCCCCATTGATTGTCCGGGCTTCGACTACGGCTTTTACCGAGTCTTTCTCGATTTGTGGCGGTAGGTTCGTGAATAAGACGATACTGGATTCTCCTACCGAGAAGGTGTAATTCGCCTCTTGGGTCTCTCCCTTGCTATCGGTTACGGTAGCCGATACCTCGTAGGTCTGGTATGCGGAAGCGTATGGATTCGTATCCTCCTCTTTTTGGGGACGGAAAGATACGTTGAATGTCCCATCGCCGGAAAGGGTGGTACTCCCTTCCGCAACTTGTGTCGGAGCGCTCGGACGGAAATACCTCCACGACAGGAAGGGCCTGCGTGTAATACGCCAAGTGACATCTCCGCTGGGCAGTGACACGCCGGAGAATGTAGCCGCCTTGCCTTGTATGGTAACGGAATCGCCGAAAGCGATATCGCCCTTGATCGGGAGGAAGTACGCTTGGAAAGTCGGACGTTTGTATTCCTCTACATGAATATATACGCTCATCTGTCCGGTACTTAACCGGAAGACACCACTTAGGGTCTGTTTGGGGAGGGAGAACTCTCCGTTAAAGGAACCGAACTCATTGGTCGTGAATTTCTTCTGGGCTAGCTCTTTCCCGTTAGCGTCATACAAAGTCACCGTAAAAGTCTGTCCGGCCACGGCATGCGGGTCGTTCGAGTCTTTTACGTAGGCGAGACCTTTGAAGAAAATGGTTTGTCCCGGACGGTAAAGTCCACGGTCCGTAAAGATCGAGACTTCTACCGGGTTCTTTTCCGGTCTGCGGCCGGAACCCATCGGATAGATATTTGTCAACATAGCGTTGGTATCTCCTGGTCTGCTGGCTTGGAACGCCAATACTTGACTGTTCGCCGGAAGCGTGGCCAAGCCTTCCCGGTCTGTCTTGACGGTACCCAGTTCTTGCAAGCTACGACGCTGACCTCCGTAATAAGTAACGATAGCCCCATCAACAGGCTTCCCGCTAAGATAGTCGGTAACCATGACCTCTTGTTTATTACCGGAAAGATTACGATAGATCGCGGCCAATCGGGTTACGCTAACCGTATTGATCGTCTTTAGCTGTTGTCCGGGTACGGTTACGACACATTCATACAATCCCGGTTGATCCATAGATATATGTAAGGTCGTATCTTGCTGCGAATAGCTGTTGGGCAGTAGCAAAGAGAATGTCTTCTCATTTACGAGTTGTCCCAAGGTGCTGCTACTTGATTTTTTTGCGGATGTATGGGCTGCCGCTTGTAAAGGTGTTTTCGAGCTTCGATAGATTTGTACGATGACTTTCTGTACATTCTTATATTCCAGCTTGATCCCCAGTTGCTGTCCCGGATAAACCGTATTGTTTGTAGATGCGGATAAAGTAGGTTGTTCCAATTGTGCCAAGCGATTCTTTAAGATAGCCGTGCGAGGGTAACCGGAATATCGTTTGATACCCTCCTCGCATAGTTTCACCTCTTCCGCTTTGATAGAATCCCATTGGGTAGAGACGTAACGAAACATACTGCCGCTAACCAAATCCAATTTGGCGATTAAGATCTCGGCTGCATAGTTTTGAGAAGCTAAGTTCCTGTAAAGCTCATCCAATGCGTTCATGTAAGCCTCGAAAGACTCTTTATCCCTTTTATCCCCGTAAAGGAATCGTAGGTAATCCAATTCCGTAAGGAGGACCGATTTCATATTCGGCTCCTTATTTTGAAAGGCGATCAAGTCTTTATAGATCTGTACGGTCGGTTGGATGTCCAGTGCCCGGAAGGCAAGGAACTCATAGAGGGTCGGACGCAGGGTTTGCGAGTCCTTTCCGATCTCCAGAATATCCTTGAACTTGCTGACAGGCGTATTTTGCAATAAAGCCGTAGGTCGCAATGATAAATCGATCTCTTCCTTGATCTTATCCGTGAATAAGTTGGAAGTCCATTCCCGGATATCCTCCGGGATATAACCGCTTAATTGGGTGCGTTGGTTGATGGTCCACTGGTTCCGCTGGTAGTAGTTCTGATACATCTCCGCCAACATGGAATGTAATACCGCCACGGAAGCCGAGTCGGCTAGGCTGTTGGTGTAATTCTCCACCTCCTTGATCAGTTCCGGGAACTGATCATCGTTTACCTCCATCTGTTCTTTCATTTTAAGGATAAGATTCTTGATCACCATAGGGGTATTCTTATCGTTTATAGCTTGCGTGATAACAGAACTTTTTTGTTGAGGCTGGGCGGCCCGGCTATACATAATAACCGCCGAGATGCCGCAAAGTATCAGGGCAGATAAAATAATTGCTCTTATCTTCATATCTTTTGGGTTTTATAAGTTTAACAATAAACCTTTCCTATATAGATACAAAGAAAGAGCAAAAAGTTGTAAAACGTACGTTAATGTTTATTTTTTGCGCACGTAGGTGATGTAGGTGTAGGGGTAAGGGTTCTTCTCGTCTGCGGGATACTCCTCACGTTCAGTCTCTTCCCAAAGGTCCCAGTTTACGACGGGAAAGAACGAGGTAGCGTCGGGAAACTCATGATGGATGCGGGTAATATACATTTTGTCGGCTATTCTCAAAGCCTGTCTGTAGACCAACGCGCCGCCAATGATGAATATCTCGTCCTCTTTCTCACATAAATCCAGAGCGGCCCCCATAGACTCGCAAGCGAAACAATTCACGAAACCAGCTTCGGGCATAGTCGTCAATACGACATTCTTCCGATTGGGCAGTGGCGCTACAGGGAGAGACTCGAATGTCTTACGTCCCATGATTACCGCATGTCCCGTGGTTAATTCCTTGAAACGCTTCATGTCTGAAGGCATGTGACATAATAATTGCTGATTCTTTCCGATCGCGCTTTTATCTGCGATTGCTGCGATGATAGAAATTGTACTCATAGACTTATTGATTTATGATTTGTAATTTATGATTTATGAATTAACTGTCAACTGTCCATCGTCAACTGCCAATTCTCAGACAGCCACTTCTCCCTTGATGTGGGGATGCGGGTCGTATCCGGTCAAATTGAAATCCTCGAACTTAAAATCGAAGATGCTCTTTACGTCCGGGTTGATCTCCATACGGGGTAACACACGTGGCTCACGTGTCAATTGTAACTTAACTTGCTCCAAATGGTTGCTGTAGATATGGGCGTCTCCCAACGTATGAACAAAATCTCCGGCTTTAAGGCCGGTAGCTTGTGCCATCATTTGTAATAACAAGGCATAGGAGGCAATGTTGAACGGAACGCCAAGGAAAATATCCGCGCTGCGTTGATACAATTGTAGGCTCAACCGTCCGTTCGCCACGTAAAACTGGAAGAAAGCGTGGCAAGGAGGCAGGTTCATGTTGTCTAAGTCCGCCACGTTCCATGCGCTTACAATGATTCGTCGTGAATCCGGGTTATGCTTGATCGTCTCCACGGCCTCGGTGATCTGGTCGATAGATCCTCCTTTATAATCCGGCCATGACCGCCATTGGTAACCGTATATATGCCCAAGGCTACCATCCGCGTCGGCCCACTCGTTCCAGATGCGTACGCCATGATCTTGCAGATATTTTACGTTGGTATCTCCATTCAGGAACCATAACAATTCGTAGATGATAGACTTCAGATGCAGCTTCTTGGTAGTGAGTAGCGGGAATCCCTCTTCCAGATTAAACCGCATCTGATGACCGAATACGCTGATCGTTCCCGTACCCGTCCGGTCTTCTTTTCTAACTCCCTCGGTAAGCAC
Organism: Parabacteroides sp. merdae-related_45_40; assembly: GCF_001915675.1. NCBI lineage: Bacteria > Pseudomonadati > Bacteroidota > Bacteroidia > Bacteroidales > Tannerellaceae > Parabacteroides > Parabacteroides sp. merdae-related_45_40. Next base: position 35,268 of record NZ_MNQY01000047.1, read on the forward strand.
TCTATTGAGCAGCTCTAAATATTGTTTCATTACTCACTTATTACAATAGTGTGCAAATGTACAAAAGTGAATCGTATTATACTAGAATAACGGGTCAAAATATGAAATCAGTTGAGGATTCAAACGGTTTCTTCATGTATCCTTGGCTGTTTCTTCGGGAGGTATTAGGGGATTTGTATGAAGGTCTAGCTTATTTATCAGCTGTTGGATGATCATCTAACAGCTGTTGCATGATCTTCCAACGGCTGTTGCATGATCATCTACCAATTGGTGGATGATTAAGATGTCAAGAGGAAGGGTGTAGTACTTCGAGTAGAAATCGGTAAGGATTCCCGAGAAAATGCGTAAGGATATTGGACCTCATGTGGATAGAATGCGTATCTTTGCCCGAAGAATAACATTTATTAATTTTAAAGGAAAGAGATGAAAAAACTTTGTTTTGCGGTCATGGCAATGTGTATGTTATTGTCATGCGGAGGTAAGAATGAGAAGGGGGCGGCTACGGAAGAGGCCACTCTTTCTGGTTTGATGAAGTCGGATTTTGTATCTGAGGTAGATGGTAAGCCGACTGCTTTGTATGTGTTGAAGAATAAGAAAGGGGCTGAGGCTTGCGTAACGAATTGGGGCGGACGCTTGGTTTCCGTGATGGTGCCTGATAAGAACGGTAAGATGACGGATGTTGTGCTTGGGTATGATAATATCGCTCAGTATGTAGCTTTTCCGGATAATAACTATGGTGGTTTGATCGGACGTTATGGCAACCGTATCGCGAATGGTAAGTTTACGTTGGACGGAACGGAGTATCAACTTCCACAGAATAATAACGGGCATTGTTTGCATGGAGGTCCGAAAGGATATCACGCGGTAGTTTGGGACGCGAAACAGATCGATGACCAAACCTTGGAGTTGACTTATCTATCGAAAGACGGTGAGGCAGGTTTCCCCGGTAATCTGGATATCAAGGTGATCTATAAGCTGACGGATGATAACGCCGTTGATATTAAATACGAGGCGACGACGGATAAACCTACTGTCGTGAATTTGACGAACCATAGTTATTTTAATCTTTCCGGTGTTCCCGGCTCGCAAATCATGGATCATACGATCATGATCGACGCGGATACATATAATCCGGTGGACGAGACTTTGATCCCGACCGGTATCGAACCCGTGGAAGGCACGCCGATGGATCTTCGCAAACCGGTAGTGGTAGGCGCTGATATCGACAATCCGTTTACGCAATTGGTTTACGGTGGTGGTTACGATCATAACTGGATATTGAACGCCGCCGGCGATATCAATAAGGTAGCCGCTAAAGTTGTATCTCCGACAAGCGGTATCGTTATGGAAGTTTACACCAACGAGCCGGGTCTTCAATTCTATGCCGGTAACTCAATGACGAAAGCGGGTGATAAAGGCAAGTTAGGTGTGGTTTACCCGCATCGTGGCGCTCTATGTCTGGAGACTCAACATTACCCGGATAGCCCGAACCAGCCGGCATTCCCGAGCGTAGTGCTTCGTCCGGGCGAGAAATATACGAGTGAGTGTATTTATAAGTTCTCGGTAGAGTAAATAAGGAAGAAAGTTCCGGATTTGGAAATATCCACATAATGGTGAGGCGTATATACATAAATAGGATGTATATGCGCCTCTCTTTTTTACTCACGGAAGCATCTTGTTTATAGTGGAAGAATTTATCGCTAGAGAGTATACGCTATCTTTTCCCAATAGATTTTAAAAGAGAAAAATAAATCCATATGATGTATGAGAAAAAGCGTTATATTTGTATCGATAAAGTAAACTCTTGTGGAAATTCAAGGGTTTATGAATCAAAGTGTGATTACGATAAGCGTTTAAGATATTATCTTTGGAACTGAAAATCGCCAAGTTTCAAGTCGGACAGAGATAATAGGCAACTAAACGCTCACGCTTGTTATATATACTGCCTAATAGTATACGTAATAAGGCGTGGGCTGTTGTTTATTATTTGTCCGATGGGTGTTTGGCGATGCCTCAGTTTCGAATAGTAGATTAACAGTTCCCACGCTTCTTTTTTGTAGCATATAGAAATACCGAACAAGGTGAACGGTCCGGTTTGAGGGAAACGTATATGGAGGTAATTAAAAAGCAACGTTTGGCTGTCTGTCGTATATTATTGGATGTAGTGGAAGGTGCGTGTGAGGTCCGTGATCCGGATCTGATCATGCGGACTCGTCATTATCCGGCACTTCAAAGGGAGATGTGTTTTGCGGATCGGGATTGGGAAGAAGCGAGAGATTTGAGTGTACTTGCCTGCTTGGTACTATCCAAGGAATTGCATTATAAGGTTAAGATGATGATCGGTTTGGTAGCTCATGACTTGTATTCAAGGGAGTCCTCGGTCTCTTATCAGCAACGCCTGTCCTTCGATGTGCTGATGAGTGCGATCGATTGGCCGGTCTCTTTTAAGGAGATCACGCTCTTTGCTCCCTCAAAATAAGTTATAGTTTGTACGTAAGACCTTGAATTCCGTTCTGCGGTTGATCTGGTCGGCGATTTCTTGCTGTTCCGGCGGCAGGGCAAGGATGAATTCCTCGGTAAGCACATCGCCTTCTTTCAAGAAATCGAATTGTTTAGCCATCTTCTTATTGATCGTCTTGGGAACGCTTTCTCCATATCCTTTCGCTTCCAGACGAGCCGCCTCGATACCTCCCGCTATTAGGTAATCCACGACCGATTGCGCACGGCGTTGAGCCAAACGCTCGTTATACTGGTCCGTACCTTTCCGGTCCGTGTGGGCACCCAGTTCGATCGTTACGTTCGGGTTATCGTTCAGCATCTTGATCATCTCGTCCAAAGCTTTCTTGGATTCCGGACGAAGGGTCGCTTTATCGAAATCGTAGAAAATGTTATCGATAACAACCGGCTTGCTGATCGGAGAGAGAAAGAAATCCACGATATACGTCTCGTTTTTCTCCTCGGGGCCGGTATGCAACTCGTAATTCTGGTTGAGGTAACCACGGGCGCTGGCCATCATGACATAACGGATGTCCCGTTCCAACTCGACACGATAGGTACCGTCTTTCTTGACCGGGACTTTCACGTTCAGTCCGTCTTTTCCGACGATGCGTACGGTAGCGTCCTCGATCGGATATTCATCGACATCGTTTACGATTCCTTCGATGAAGATGGTGATCGTAGGCCGTTCAAAGGAATATATATGGTCATAGCCCCGTGCGTCGTTGCGGTTGGAGCAGAAGAAGCCCCGTTCCTCTTTTCCGGCGAAGGTGATACCGAAATCGTCTGCCATAGAGTTGATGGGAGCGCCTAGGTTCTCGACCTTCCACTTCCCTGTACTGTCTTGCGTGGCCTTGAACAGATCGAGACCACCCATTCCCGGATGTCCGTTGGACGCGAAATAAAGGGTGACGGAATCCCGGACATACGGGAACATCTCGTCTCCCGGGGTGTTGATCTCTTCTCCTAGGTTCTCCATCGGGCCGAAATCGTTTCCCGCTACCCGGGCACGGAAAATATCCTTGCCACCGAAACCGCCCACGGCGTCGGATACGAAATACAAGTATTTGCCGTCCGGCGAGATGGAAGGATGACCGAGGGCGGTAACCGAGTCTTTTACGATCGTCGCACGGGTTCCTTTTCCCCATTTAGCGCTGCTTCGGGTAGATATGTAAATCTCGGCGGTACGAGGGCCTTCCGGATCTTGGGCGCAATAGGTATAATACATCGTGTTTCCATCGGGGGAGAAAGAGGGGGTTCCTTCGTCGTATTCCGTATTCACCTCGTCTTCGAGCTCTACGGGAGCTAGCCAAGCCCCTTTCTCGTCTTGCTTGACAAGGAAGAGGTTATTGTTATTTTGCCCGGTGATGGCGCTAACTTTCGCGTCTTTGTCTTTCGAGCGGGAAGAAGCGAAGTATAGTTGGTCGTATTTATCTCCGGCCAGCATCGGACTGAATTCTCCCCGGCGGGAATTGAATTTATCCATGCGTCTTACCTCGTAGCGGGTAGGGTTCTTTTTCCATCCGGGAGCTAACTCGCATCCTTGTATGCCGTTGATGGCTAATAAATTGCTAGGATCGTTCTCCATATAGATATCGTAGTTCTTGATCGCTTCCGGATAACGTCCGGTCTTCTGTAACATCTGTCCCATGCGTAGGTAGACGGTGCTATCGGGGTAATCATAGCGGATGGCGTTCATATAGGCGCTAGTCGCTTTCGCCGTATTATTGATCAACCGGTTACATTCGGCCATACGGTAAGCGATATAGCCGCGCAAATCCCTTTTCTTCGGGGATGTTTTCGTGTAAACCTTACGATAAATGGCAGCTGCCTCATAGTATTCCCCGATACGCTGCTTCTCCTCGGCATCGCTCAACTTCGCCGATTTGCAGGAATACAAGGAAGATACGATAAGCAAAAATAAAACATATATAGTAAAATGCGCTTTCATTCAATCTGGAATATATTCGTGCAAATATAACGAATTGTATGGGATCTTATTGTATGTCTGTTACAATAACAAGGAACTATCCCCATAACTCAGGAACCTGAAATCGTGCTCTAAGGCATACTCATAGATGGATTTCCAGTTTCCTTTTACGAAAGCGGAGATCAGCAAGAGCAAGGTGCTTTTGGGCTGGTGGAAGTTGGTGACGATTCCTTTTACGATCTTGAACTCATAGCCCGGGGCGATGATGATTTGCGTAGCCGTTACCAGCGTATCCGCATCATGCTTATCCAGATAATCGAGGATGTTTTGAAGGGAACGCTCCGCTGTCAGCCGGTTGTTATTCATGTCGTAAGGCATCCATTGTTTTACGACGAGATCTTCGGAAGTCGCTTCCGGGTTATTATCTAGGATCACGCCCATGTAATAGAGACTTTCCAAGGTCCGTACGGAAGTCGTTCCTACGGCGATGATATTTCCAAGGTTGCTTTTGATACGTTCGATGGAACTGCGGCGGACGGAGATAAATTCCGTGTGCATCTCGTGCCCTTCGATCGTGTCGCTTTTTACCGGTTTAAAGGTACCCGCTCCGACATGCAAGGTGACTTCTTCCCGCCCGATGCCCCGAGCATCTATATCGGCAAGTACTTCCGGAGTGAAATGAAGTCCGGCGGTCGGTGCGGCGACGGAGCCTTTTATCTTAGAATAAACTGTTTGATAGGTCTGTAGGTCGCTCTTCTCTGTTTCCCTGTGCAAATAAGGAGGAATCGGCAAGACCCCGGCGGCATCCAAGATATCGGCGAACGTATAAGCCTCATTATCCCAAGTGAATTCGATCAAATGTGTGTCACCATGAGACTTTTTCTTATCCGCTGTCAGCACGACCGGTTCATCCTTAATGAAGATCGTTTTGGATAAAGTGCCTTCTTTCCATTTCTTAAGGTTGCCAACCAAGCAAGTCCAGCTACAGCGTCGGGTCTCTTGAAAAATCAAGGCGTAATCATGAGGCTCGATGGGCTCCAAACAGAAAATCTCGATGCGTGCGCCGGTCTCTTTCTGGAAAAGTAGGCGGGCTTGTATGACCCGGGTATTATTGAATACCATCAAGGTGTTTTGGGGAAGATAATCCGTGATATGCTTAAAGATACTTTCGCTTATTTCCCCGTTACGGTAGAGTAAAAGTTTGGACTCATCCCTTTTAGGCAATGGGAACTTCGCGATTCGTTCGTCCGGTAACGAATAGTTATAATCTTCAATACGTATTTCTTGCGTCTTCATTACTTCTTCTGTCCTGTTAAAAAACATCCGTTTGTACGGATTCCGGGTGCAAAAGTAGTAAATAGGTTTCGGATTCGCGGATTATTCCCTAATTTTGTGCGCATAATATAATAAGGTATAGAATATGAGTATTCAAATAGGTGATAAAGTTCGCTTCCTGAATAGTGTGGGAGGTGGAGTCGTACGTGGATTCCGTGGAAAGGACCAAGTGTTGGTTGAGGATGAGGATGGGTTTGAGGTTCCTGCCTTGATCAAGGAATGTGTCGTGGTTGGGGGCAATGATATGCAAGTGCATAGCTCGAATCGCCCGAAAGTACAGGCTCCGGTAGAGACTCCTTCCCCAAAGAAGCCTGAACCCAAAGAGGAAAAGGTCGAGGAGACACCGGAGGGAGAGCGTCTGAATGTGTATCTGGCTTATCTCCCGGTCGATCCGAAGGCGTTTCAGCAATGCGGCTATGAGACGTATTTCGTGAATGATAGCAATTACTATTTGTTCTTCAATTATATGAACCGGACGAATAATAGCTGGACAAGCCGTTATAACGGGATTATCGAGCCGAATACGAAAATATTCCTAGAGGAGTTCGGTAAGCCGGAGTTGAATGATCTGGAAAGGATCTGCGTGCAACTGATCGCTTTCAAGAAGGATAAACCCTATTCGTTGAAAAACGCCGTATCTGTAGAGTTGCGCTTGGATACGGTTAAGTTCTACAAGCTTCACTGCTTTATGGAGAATGATTTCTTTGAGGAGGATGCCTTGATTTATCCGATTATCCGCAATGACTTGCCCGAGAGAGAACTATTGGTCTCTGCGGCGGAGTTGAAGGAAGCTATGCAGCAAAAGGTTCGTGAGGAACGTAGGATTCCCCGGCAAATCGTGAAAAAGAAGCCGACGAATAGCGCTATCCTTGAGGTAGACTTGCATATAACCGAGTTGTTGGATAATACGAATGGATTGAGCAATGCGGATATGCTGACGTACCAGTTGGGAAAATTCCGTGAGGTGATGGATCAGTATGCTCTTAATAACGGACAGAAGATTGTCTTTATCCATGGAAAAGGCGATGGCGTGCTGCGTAAGGCGATCGAGAAGGATTTGAAGACCCGTTATAAGCAACATTATTTTCAAGACGCTTCTTTCCGCGAATATGGTTTTGGTGCGACGATGGTAACGATTAAGGCTGATACCTCGCAACATGGCCATTGAGATAGAACGGAAATTCTTGGTCTCCGGTGATTTCTTACCGGAGGCTGTTAGCTCCACCCGTATCGTGCAGGGATATATTTGCTCACAGCCCGGACGTACGGTTCGTATTCGTATCCGGGGAGAGGAGGGATTCCTAACGATCAAAGGCGCTTCGGATGAGAAAGGCTTGAGCCGTTATGAGTTTGAGCAAAAGATTCCTCTGGTGGATGCCGAGCGGTTGTTGGAGCTTTGCGAGCCGGGTGCGATCGACAAGGTTCGTTATCTGATTCCCAGAGGCAGCCATACGTGGGAAGTCGATGTTTTCCACGGAGCGAATGAAGGGTTGATCCTTGCGGAGATCGAGTTATCGTCTGAGGACGAGCCTTTTGAGAAACCGGCTTGGCTGGGTAAGGAGGTAAGTGGAGATCGCCGTTATTATAATTCAATGTTGACAAAACATCCTTTTAATAGTTCAAATACATGAAGAAACTCTTTTTATCTGTAGCGGCCGCTATGTTGGCGTTTCCGGTCTTGGCCGATGAGGGCATGTGGCTGCTCCCTTTATTGAAGCAACAAAAGTTTGCGGAGATGCAGGCCCTTGGTCTGCGATTAAGCGATCAGGAAGTGTATAGCGCCGAGGCTCCTTCCTTGAAAGACGCCGTGGTTCGTTTTGGCGGTGGTTGTACGGGCGAGATGATCTCTCCGGACGGGTTGGTGCTGACGAATCATCATTGTGGTTATAGTAGCATCCAACGGCATAGTACCTTGGAACATGATTATCTGACGGACGGCTTTTGGGCGATGTCTCGTGATAAGGAGCTTCCGAATCCGGGATTGACGGTTACTTTTATCGATAAGATCGACGACGTGACGGATTATGTGAGGACGGAACTGAAAAAGATCACGGATCCGAACAGCATGGAATTCTTGTCCGCTAAGTACTTGAATGGCCTCGCTAAAGCGAAAGTAGGTGAGAAGTTCTTACAGGATAACCCCGGTACGGAAGTCGAGATCAAGGCTTTTTATGGAGGTAATAAGTACTATATGTTTACCAAGAAGATCTATTCGGATGTCCGTTTAGTCGGTGCTCCCCCTTCCTCTATCGGTAAGTTCGGGGCGGATACGGATAACTGGATGTGGCCTCGCCATACCGGAGACTTCTCTCTTTTCCGTGTGTATGCCGACGCGAACGGAAATCCGGCACCTTATTCGGAAACCAATGTCCCGCTTCGTCCGAAACGTTGGCTAAAGCTTTCTTTAAAAGGTGTGGAGGAGAACGATTATGCCATGATCATGGGGTTCCCCGGCCGTACCAATAAATACTATACCTCATGGGAGGTAGCTGAACGTCGGGATATAGATAATGCGGTACGTATTAATATCCGTAATCTCCGTCAAGAGGCGATGCTGGAAGAAATGCTGAAAGATCCGCAAGTCCGGATTCAATACGCTAGTAAGTATGCAGGTTCTACGAACGCTTATAAGAATGCGATCGGTAGTAACTGGGCGATCAACAAACGTAATTTTGAGCAGGTGAAAAACGATGAGCAGGATCGTTTGATCGCTTGGTCGAAGAAGATGTGTGAGCCTGCTTATCCGGAAGCGCTTCTGACATTGGAGCAGATCGTTAATGATCGTAAGGATTTGCGTTTCCGTAGTTGGATGTTGGATGAGGCATTGAGCCGTGGCATCGAGTTCTCCAAAGTTCCGACCGATATCGAGACTGTTTGTGAGGCTTTGGAGGGGAAAGATCGTTCCGAGCAGCAAAAACAGGTCACTCAATTGGAGAGGGCTTTCCACCGTTTCGCTGATAAGGATTATGCGCCGATGGTTGATAAGAAGATAGCAAAAGTCATGTTAAAGGAATATAGGCGTTTGGTCGCTCCGAAGTCGCAGCCGGCTTATTTTTCCGTAATCGATAGCAAGTTTAAGGGGGATGTGGATAAATTCGTTGATTATCTGTTTGATAAATCGATCTATGGTAGTGAGAAGAACTTCAATGCGTTCAAGGAGCATCCGTCTGTCAAAACTTTGAGAGAAGATCCGATGATTCTGTTCGCACAATCCGTAAAGGATGAGAAAAAGGCGTTAGATAAGGCCTTGGCTGATTTTGATGCCGGATATGCGATCGCCCATCGTGCGTATGTGAAAGGACTTTTAGCGATGTATGGAGACTTGGCTAGTTTTCCGGACGCAAACTCTACGCTTCGTCTGACTTATGGGCAGGTGAAAGGTTACAGTCCTCGTGATTGCGATTATTATGGTCATCAAACCACTTTAGACGGCGTCATGGAGAAGGAGGATTCTACGAATTGGGAATTTGTGGTTTCTACTCGTTTGAAGGAATTATATCAAGCAGGAGACTTTGGCCCTTATAAGATGCCTAACGGTAAAATGCCGGTTGCCTTCTGTGCTACGACCCATACAACGGGAGGGAACTCCGGTAGTCCGGTATTGAATGGACAAGGAGAGTTAATCGGTATCAATTTCGACCGTAACTGGGAAGGAGTAGGAGGGGATATCCAATATCTGCCCGATTATCAACGCAGTATTATCGTAGATATCCGTTATGTCCTATTCGTAATCGATAAATATGCCGGAGCCGGTTATTTATTGAACGAGATGGAATTCTCAAGATAGAGAAGTAAGTTAACTTCGTGGGCGAAGTATGTTAACTGAAATGCCGAAGTATGTTAACATACTTCGCCCATGAACCTAAGTTCCTTTTTCTATAAAGCCAAAAAGAGGAGACATATCCTTGAAAGATACGTCTCCTCTTTTTGTATATGTATATCTATAACTTAATAAATCTTGTCAAGATCAACAGCTTTGACTCTGAAGATATGACCGTTACGAGAGAATACCAACTCTCCGTCTTCCTTCTTCTTCTGATTCACCAAACGCTGAAAAGCTATATTTGCACCTTTTACTATATTCTCTTCGAATTCTCTAACTTCTTGCTCATTCATGATGTTCAAGTTTTGTAAAAATATCTAGATTATACACTTCCCTTTTATCATTCTTGAATCCCTTGGCGATCACTTCCATGGGAGACATCGAATTATCAGTTATCATCCAATAGTCACTAATAGGAAGGTATAGCTCGAATAAATTGTGGATACCGGCCTCATACCGACGCCGTATCGTTGCTTCCGGAATATTGTGACCTCCGGCGGCTACCCTCATTTTCACACGTTCCACAGCTAGATCCGGCGTATTCAGCCAGAAGTAAAGCAATGTAACATAATAACCTTCCCTTTGTGCTTCCCGTATCAGGTTTGCGACTGAACGGGTGGCCAGCGTAGTTTCCATTGCGAAAGTCTCACCAGCACCGATGAGTTCCTTTATCCGCTTATACATAATACGACTAGCTTCAACGGCGACGGCTATACTGTCTGCATTAAAAGGGGAAAGTCCCTTGGCTATCTCGTCTGAGTTAACAAACTCCCTACATTTTAGCATTTCTGGTAAAATCGTGAAGGAAGCTGTTGTTTTTCCTGCTCCGTTGCAACCTGATATTATATACAAATATGGCACTGTTTGCTGTTTTTGATGCTGCAAATATATGTAATAGTTTTTTAATATGCGTCGTTTTATTTCTCAAAAATCGTGAAAATGTGCAGGAAATGTACTTTTAACTAACAGGTTTGTTGGAGAAAGTGGTGGTTTTGTTAATTTTTATACCCAAAGTAGATCACTCATGATTCCGTCGGAAACGAAGATTCCTGACTTGGATAAAATCAATTTGTCACCGGTTTGTAATAAGAGACCTTGGTTGATATGGGGTTGAGCTTGCTTTTGACAATAAGAAAGGAGCTTCCTGCCAAATTTTGTCTGGATATCAGCGAAAGAGACTCCCCACATGGTTCGAAGGCCGGTGATGATGAAGTCGTTGTACCGGGTGCATAGGTCTAAATCCTCGGATTCTATTGTCGGATGCCCATTTTCTATACCGTCTATATATATAGGTAGAGAAGATGGATTCCATTCCCGGTCTATCCCGTTATAAGAATGGGCGGAAGGACCGAGGCCTAGATATTTCTTTCCGGTCCAGTAGGAGCTATTGTGCTTGGAGAAGAACCCGGGACGGGCGAAATTAGATATCTCGTAATGCAAATAGCCTGCTTCTGCCAACCGATCTATTAATGTGGAAAAGAACGAGACGCTTAACTCCTCGTTTATGGGGGTCACTTTTCCCGCTTCCAGCAATTTGTAAAGTGCGGTACCTTCCTCGTAAATGAGGTGGTAGGCGGAAAGATGGGGAACATCCAACCGGATCGCTTGTCGCAAATTCTCTTCCCATGCTTGCTGCGTTTGGTTGGGGAGTCCGTAGATCAAATCGATACTGATATTTGTAATCCCATATTCCTTGCATAGTTCTACTGCTTTAATCGCTTGTTCCCGGTCATGGCGACGATTCAGAAAACGCAAATCTTCCGGATGAAAACTCTGTACACCCATACTGACCCGGTTAAAAGGATAATTACGGAGAAGCGATACATATTCTCGTTTCATGTCATCCGGATTCGCCTCTAAGGTAATCTCCATTTGCTTGGCTACATCAAAATGACGATAGATGGCCTCGAATATCTTGCCAAAATCCTTCTCGTCTAATTGAGAGGGGGTGCCTCCCCCGAAGTAAATGGTTTCTAATGCTTCGTTTCCTATATATCCCTTCCGCAATTCCATCTCTTTTATAAGTGCGTTTATATACGGCTCTTTATACTTCATCTCCGTATTGGAAAAAAAGTCACAGTATAAACACCGCTTGGCGCAAAAAGGAACGTGGATGTATAAACCTGCCATCTGTATGGACACAATTATATCTTTACACAAAGATATAATTTAAATTTCAAAAAACCTTGCTGCTGCACAACATAGTTCTCAAACACCGGGCGATAATTGCTTTTTTCCTTTACAATCTCTAATTTGCGCCCTCGTGAAAGTGATTCACGCCAAATAAACGTATTGTTAAACTCAAATAAATCCTGATATCATGAAAGTATACCAAACAAATGAAATTAAGAACATCTCTATCTTGGGAAGTTCGGGCTCTGGGAAAACCACTCTCGCTGAAGCTATGCTTTACGAGGGTGGAGTTATAAAACGCCGCGGCTCCGTTGAGGCAGGAAATACGGTGTCCGATTATTTCCCGGTTGAGAAAGAGTATGGATACTCAGTTTTCTCAACCGTTTTCAGTGTTGAGTGGCAGGATCGGAAGCTGAATTTCATCGATTGTCCGGGTTCGGATGATTTCGTTGGAGGAGCTGTTTCCGCTCTGAATGTCACGGATACGGCACTGATGGTATTGAATGCCCAGTACGGTGTTGAGGTTGGAACCATTAACCAGTTCCGGTATACTGAACAATTTCATAAACCGGTGATTTTCGTTGTCAATCAGCTTGATAATGATAAAGCCGACTATGAGGGAACTATCGCCCAGTTGAAAGACCGTTGGGGCAGTAAGATCGTTCCGATCCAATATCCGATTAGCTGCGGCTCTTCTTTCAATGCCGTGGTGGATGTATTAAAAATGAAGATGTATCGTTGGAAACCGGAAGGTGGAGTTCCTGATGTATTGGAAATCCCCGCCGAGGAAATGGATAAGGCGATGGAGTTGCATCAAGCCTTGGTGGAAGCTGCCGCTGAGAACGATGATACTTTGATGGAGAAATTCTTTGAGGAAGGTGCCTTGAGCGAGGATGATATGCGTGCCGGTATCCGTGCGGGCTTGGTTACTCGCGGTATGTTCCCGGTATTCTGCGTATGCGCCGGTCGTGATATGTGCGTTCGTCGTACGTTGGAGTTCTTGGGTAACGTGGTTCCTTGTACCGACAAGATGCCTCGTCTGATTACTACGGAAGGCGTAGAGGTGACTCCGGACTCGAATGGTCCTACTAGCTTGTTCTTCTTCAAGACTACCGTGGAACCTCATATTGGTCAGGTTTCCTATTTTAAAGTGATATCAGGAAAAGTAAAAGAAGGTGACGATTTGATGAATGCCGATCGTGGTTCCAAGGAGCGTATCGCACAGTTATTTGCGGTAGCCGGACAAACTCGTACCCCGGTTACGGAAATGGTGGCGGGTGATATTGGAGCGACCGTTAAGTTAAAGGATGTTCGCCGTGGTAATACATTGAACGGAAAGGGTTGTGATTATCGTTTCGACTTCATTAAATATCCGGATCCGAAATATCGTCGTGCTATCAAGCCGGTGAATGAGGCTGACGCCGAGAAGATGATGGAAATCTTGATACGTATGCGCGAGGAAGACCCGACATGGGTAATCGAGCAGTCCAAGGAATTGAAGCAGACAATCGTTTCCGGTCAAGGTGAGTTCCATCTTCGTACATTGAAATGGAGAATCGAGAATAATGATAAATTGCCGATCGAATATCTGGAGCCGAAGATCCCGTATCGTGAGACGATTACGAAAGCGGCCCGTGCGGATTACCGCCATAAGAAACAATCTGGTGGCGCAGGCCAGTTCGGTGAAGTTCACTTGATTATCGAGCCTTATTATGAAGGTATGCCTGCTCCGGATACCTACCGTTTCGGCGGACAGGAGTATAAGATGAATGTTCGTGATACTCAGATAATTGATTTGGATTGGGGTGGTAAAGTCGTGTTCGTAAACTGTATCGTTGGTGGTGCTATCGACGCTCGTTTCTTGCCGGCTATCCTAAAAGGTATCATGGCTCGTATGGAGCAAGGGCCGTTGACGGGTTCGTATGCTCGCGATGTGCGTATTTGCGTATACGATGGTAAGATGCACCCGGTAGACAGTAATGAAATCTCTTTCATGCTTGCCGGACGCAATGCGTTCAGTACCGCTTTCAAGGAGGCTGGCCCTAAGATCTTGGAGCCTGTTTACGATGTCGAGGTTTCCGTTCCTGCTGATTATCTGGGAGATGTGATGAGTGACTTGCAAGGACGCCGTGCCTTGATTATGGGTATGAATAGCGAGAAGGGATTTGAGAAACTATTGGCGAAAGTTCCTTTGAAAGAGATGTCTAACTATTCTACTTCACTAAGCTCCATTACGGGCGGACGTGCTTCCTTTACGATGAAGTTCGCTAGTTACGAGTTAGTTCCTGCCGATGTACAAGAGAAGTTGTTAAAGGCTTACGAGGCTACTCAATCAGAAGAATAGGTAAAGTAAAATGTCATCATAATTTTTTAATATTTAAAGTTAAACGAGAAAAGGCCGGCTTTGTGAAGAGCTGGCCTTTTTGTTATGTCTTTTTCATTAGGTTGTCGTGAACTTGTAATACCGAAAGTGTTCTTTTGTATCATCTTAAACAAGGAAAAGATGATATTAAGAAAGTACTATCCGACTATTGTCCTCTCTGACATCCATTTGGGATCGGAACATTCCCGGACGGAGGAGGTCACCCGTTTTCTCAAGCACGTAGATTGCGATCGATTGATTTTGAATGGTGATATCATCGATGGCTGGCAATTGAAGAAATCCGGTAAACGCTGGAAACAAAAGCATACCGATTTCTTTAAGGTATTGATGAAGATGATGGAGAAAAGGGGTACGGAGATTATCTATGTAGTGGGGAACCATGATGATTTTCTCGATAGCTTGGCTCCTTTTAAGTTCTCCAATATATCGATCGTAAAGGATTATTTACTGAAGACGAGACAAGGAAAACGCTATTTCGTGACACATGGCGATATTTTCGATACGGTTACGACCCATATGCGTTGGCTTGCCATGCTCGGGGATGTGGGATATACTTTTTTATTGTGGTTGAATAAGGTTTACAATCATCGTAGAGAGCGGCAAGGAAAACCTTATTTCTCTTTATCCCAAGAGGTGAAACACCGGGTGAAAAGTGCGGTCTCTTATATCTCGGAGTTTGAGAAAGAGCTGGTACGCTTAGCGGAGGCCAAGCATTTGGATGGGATTATTTGCGGCCATATTCATCAAGCGGCGAGCGTATGGTATGGTAATGTGCATTATCTAAATTCCGGCGATTGGGTGGAAAGCATGACCGCTCTCGTGGAGGATGAACAAGGAGAGTGGGATATTGTTACATATAATAATGTACAACTATATGCGGATGCCGTATGAAAATTCTGTTTATCATACAAGGTGAGGGACGTGGGCACTTGACCCAAGCGTTATCCTTACGCCAGAAATTGATGGCCGAAGGACATGAGATCGTTGGTGTGTTGGTAGGAAAAAGCCCGGCCCGCCGTTTGCCGGATTTCTTCTTGAATAAGATACAATCGCCGGTATATCCGTTTGAGAGTCCGAATTTTTTACCGACGGCTAAGAATAAACAAGTGAGTTTGATGCGTAGCGTATTATATAATGTATTGCGTCTGCATAAATACATGGGAAGTATCCGTTATATCGACCGGATGATTCGGCAGACGGATGCGGATGTTGTCGTGAATTTCTACGAGCTATTGACGGGGCTGACTTACTTGATTCTCCGTCCGAAAGCGACGATGGTATGTATCGCCCATCAATATCTATTCTTGCATCCGGACTTCGTTTTCCCGAAGCAGAGCACATTGTCGTTGGCATCGCTACGATTTTTTACGAGATTAACGGCGATAGGCTCCGTCAAAAAATTAGCCTTGTCTTTCCGGAAGATGCGCGAGGCGCCGTTGGGAGGAATAGTCGTGGTTCCTCCTTTATTAAGGCAAGAAGTCTTGGATGCGGTTCCCTCGAACGGCAGTTATTTGCATGGTTATTTGTTGAATAGCGGGTTTAGTGAGGAGATCCGTTCTTGGCATTCCCGTCATCCTTCGGTTCCGATGCATTTCTTTTGGGATAAGAAAGATCAGCGAGCCGAGGTGAAAATAGACGATTGCCTTTCTTTCCATCAGCTGGATGATACGTTGTTTCTACGTTATATGTCGGGGGCGAAGGCTTATGCTACGACCGCCGGGTTCGAATCCGTATGTGAGGCGATGTATCTGAATAAACCTGTATTGATGGTTCCTACACATATTGAGCAAGCTTGCAATGCTTACGATGCCTCTTTGTCTGGCGCAGGCGTTGTCGCTGATTGTTTTGATCTGGACGTGTTATTATCCATTTCGGAAAGTCATGTGGAGAATCCGGTCTTCCGGCATTGGGTGAAACAGGCGGATTGGCTTATTCTTCGTGAGTTCCGTGAGGATTTGTTGCGTGAGGAACATCCGGTAACGAGCCTAGGGAGGATTACGACAAATTGGGTGGCGCGTCTGGGGAGATTCCTGCCTATCTAGGAACTTATAGCAGTACCGTGCTGTAGATGCAGGTGTGCCATGCTGATGGCACAAGCGTTTCATCAGCATGGCACAGATGTCTTATTTATTCAGCGCTTGCTCAATATCGGCGATGATATCATCGGCGCTCTCAATACCTACAGAGAAGCGGATTAAGTCCGGAGCTACGCCAGCCTCTATCAATTGCTCGTCGCTCAACTGGCGGTGCGTATGACTGGCCGGGTGAAGCACGCAAGTACGGGCATCCGCTACGTGAGTTACGATAGCGGCGAGTTTCAAGCTATCCATAAACTTGATCGCCACCTCACGTCCACCTTTCAATCCGAAGGATAATACACCGCAAGAGCCATTCGGTAGATACTTCTTGGCGAGTTCATGGTACGGATTGCCTTCCAATTCCGGATAATGAACCCAAGCTACCTTATCACATTTCTGTAGCCACTGCGCTACCGCCAAGGCGTTTTTGCAATGCTGCGGTACACGAAGATGTAAGGTCTCCAATCCCAGATTCAATAGGAATGCGTTTTGCGGGGATTGGATTGCTCCAAGATCACGCATCAGTTGGCTAGTCGCTTTCGTGATGAACGCTAATTTCCCGAATGCCTTGGTATAGGTCAATCCGTGGTAAGAAGGGTCCGGTTGGCAAAGTCCCGGGAACTTCTCGGCATGCGCTTCCCAATCGAAATTACCGCTGTCCACGATACAACCACCCACGCTCGTGGCATGGCCATCCATATATTTAGTCGTGGAGTGCGTAACGATATCCGCCCCCCATTCGAACGGACGGCAATTGATCGGCGTGGCGAACGTATTATCGACGATCAAGGGTACGCCATGATTATGGGCGATGCGGGCAAACTTCTCCACATCCAATACCATAACGCCCGGATTGGAGATCATCTCGCCGAACATCGCCTTCGTATTTGTGCGGAAAGCCTTGGAGATCTCTTCCTCGCTCGCGTCTTGATCTACGAACGTGCATTCGATTCCCAGCTTCTTCAAGGTAACGGCCAGTAGATTATAAGTACCTCCATAAATGCTGGTAGCGCTTACGATATGATCGCCAGCCTCGCAAATATTGAAGAAAGCGAAAAAGCTAGCGGCCTGTCCGGATGAGGTCAGCATGGCGGCCACGCCACCTTCCAACGCCGCGATCTTGGCGGCTACAGCCTCGTTTGTCGGGTTTTGAAGGCGGGTATAGAAATAGCCGCTTTCCTCCAAATCGAACAATTTAGCCATCTGCTCGCTCGTCTCATACTTGAATGTCGTGCTTTGATAGATCGGGAGGACACGGGGTTCTCCTTTCTTGGGTTGCCAACCGGCCTGTACGCACAGGGTTTCCGGTTTGAATTTGTTATCCATATAGGTTGTTTTTTTAATTGAATGTCATTTTAATCGCGAATGTACGGAAAATCGGTAAGAATTGTTCCGCTTACAATATCTTCTTCTGTAAGATACTGAACCAAATGAAAGCGACGACACCTTTTAGCATGCTGGAAAGGCTGATCGCCCACCAAACACCCGTAATACCCAGTCCCGCTGCCGCTAGCCCGATGGCCAAAGGTATGCGTAAGGTGTTACACGAGATGCTGATGATCGCCGGCGGAACCGTTCGGCCGGTACCGTAGAACATGCCTTGCGTGGTAATCTCCAGCATCATGAAGATCATCGAATATCCGTCGATCCGGAGAAATATACCACCGGCCTCATAAGCGGCTTGCTCCGGCACGATCAGCGAGAAGACCTCGCTACCGTAAAAGACGAATAACAACGTGCAGAGTACACCGATGATAGAAGTCATTTTAAGCGTCGTATGATAAGCGGTCAAGATACGTTCTTTCTTGCGTGCGGCGTAGTTCTGGGCGGTGAAAGCGGAGAGGGCCGTACTGAAGCCTTGTGAGGTGTTCCATGCGATCGCCTCCATTTGTCCGCCTGCCGTAAGCGTCATCAAACCGATATGCCCTCCGTAGGTGGAAGCTGTACGAGCCATAAAAAGATTGATGATCGCGAAGAATGTATTTAATAACGCTACCGGCAGGCCCAATTGGAAGATCCGCTTGGTGTAGCGTTCCTTTAAACGGACAAAGAAAGGGAATCCCCCGAACAATTTATTGCGGCATTTTAGCTGATAGACGAATAGTCCGCAAACCACCGCTTGGGAGATCCACGTAGCCCAAGCCGCGCCCGCCGTGCCCAAATGGAAGCCGAGTATAAATAAAGGATCTAGCACCATATTCAGTAAAAGACCTGTTCCGCTGATATAAAATGGAATCTTACTCAATCCCGCCGCATTATGAATCCCGGTAAACGCCGCCGAGAGGAAGATAAATGGGAATGCGGAAGCGACGATTCTCAAATATTCCACGGCGTTCAGCGCGATCGGTTCCTCCAGTTTGTAGAAACCGATAATCGGATGAGCGAGAACGAATAGCAAGAGTCCCCAGCCAAGCGAGAGGATCAAGGCGATCGTCAGGTTATGAGAGGCGAATCCTCGGGCATCTTCCACGTTTTGCGCCCCGATACTTTGCCCGACACTCACCTCCGAGCCTACTTTATTCAAGTAAGAGATCGAGTTCGTCATCCAAGTAAGGATACCAACGGCGCCGATAGCGGCTACGGCCTCGCTTCCCAACCGGCCTACCCAAGCCATGTCGGTGATGCTATAGGCCATTTGGATAAATGAGGTACCCATGATCGGCATCGCCAGATTGAATAGTTGCCGGGAGATGACCCCTTCGGTCAGATTTTTTGTTCCTTGCATGATCGTTTGTTTAAATGTGCGCGAAAGTAGAAATAATTTTGCTACCTTTAGCGACGTTAATCTTAAAGAATAGTATGATGATAACGAGACGGAATTTTTTGAAAGCGGGTGCCGCTGTGGCTGCACTGAGTGTAGTACCGAATGGCTTTGCCTCTATCTTGGCTAAGAAAGAGAAAGCGATAGGTGTACAGTTGTATAGTGTCCGGGACGACTTGAAGACGGATTTTGACGGTACGATGAAGGCTTTGGTGGATATCGGTTATAAACGGATGGAAGCCGCCGGTTACCGGGATGGCAAATTCTACGGGAAATCCCCGGCCGAGATGAAGAAATATCTGGCGGATCTGGGTGCCCGTATGGTAGGTTCCCATACCGGAAGCGGTTTGCTGGCGGAGGGTGATACCAAGGGATGGGACTTCTGGAAAAAGAATGCCGCCGATACGGCAGAGGTAGGCTGTAAATGGATTGTTCAGGCGGGTTATCCCTCCAAAGATATCAAGAGCCTTTCGGACGTGAAGCGTTTAGCGGATCAATTTAATAAATGTGGTGAGATCGCAAAGGCGAACGGGTTGCGTTTCGCTTTCCATAACCATGTGGATGAATTCCATGAGTTGGAAGGAAAGATCCCGTTCGACGTGATGATCGAGAATACGGACAAAGGGCTGGTTACTTTCCAGATCGATACGGCTCAATTAGTGTATGGCGGTTTTAAATGTCATGATTACGTGAACCGTTATCCCGGTCGTTTCGCCAACTGGCACTTGAAAGACGCGAATGCGGATGGAAAGGGCAGCACGGAGATGGGCGCCGGAATCGTAGACTTCAAATCCTTATTCGCTGTGGCGGAGAAAGCCGGATTAGAGGATTACTTCATTGAGCAAGAGCGTTATAATATGACACCGCTGCAAGCGATGAAACATGATTATGACTTCTTGATGAATGCCTCTTATGTGAAGTGGTAAACGGGAGTATAGGCGTAGCCTTATGCCAGTATCGGTGTAAGGCTACGCCTATATCAGCGTGAGGCTATGCCGATACTGGCGCAAGGCAACGCCAGTACTGGTATTTTTTATCGGATAAACAGGAGTTCCCTATACTTCGGCAACGGCCACATCTGGTTGTCCACCATCAGCTCCAGATCATCGATATGGTCACGGATCTCATCCAAATAAGGGGCCACCGAGTCGTGGTAAGCGATCGCCTTTTCCCGCATATCGGTCAAGCGGTTCGCTTTCTTGCGGGCCTCTACCATCTCATCCACTTTCTTGGTCACGGCACAGATATGTCCGGCTATCTTACGAACCAAGCGACGGGGCTCTTCCGACATATCGCGGAATTCCGGGTCGTCGCCGAATGTCTCTTTCAACTTCGCTATATTATCCAGCAATACGCTCTGGTAACGAACGGCTACCGGGATGATATGATTCAAGGATAAATCCCCTAATACCCGGGCCTCGATCTGTACCTTTTTGATATAGACTTCCCATTTTACTTCATTACGCGCTTCCAATTCTTTCTGGGTAAGTACGCCGGTAGACGTGAACATCTCGATCGACTCCGGTTTAAGATAAGCGTCATATTGCAAGGGAACACTATTTTGGCAATCCAGACCTCGCTTGGCGGCTTCCTCTTTCCATTCATCCGAATAACCGTTCCCATCGAAGCGGATCGGCTTAGATTCCTTGATATAGGCTTTCAGCACCTTGAAGATCGCTACTTCCTTGCTTTTTCCTTCCGCTTGCAAAGCCTCTACGTCCTTCTTGAATTGTTGCAATTGATAGGCTACGGCGGAGTTCAACGCTAACATGGCCGATCCGCAGTTCACGGAAGAGCCCGGGGCGCGGAACTCAAAACGGTTTCCGGTGAAGGCGAAAGGAGAGGTACGGTTACGATCCGTATTGTCCAACAGCAGTTCGGGGATCTGCCCGAAGCCAAGATGCAAACCCTTTTTATCGTCTACCTCGATAGCGTCCTCGATAGAGCTATTCTCAAACTTATCCAAGATCTCGCTGATTTGCGTTCCGAGGAAAGTGGAGATGATAGCGGGAGGTGCCTCGTTCGCACCTAGGCGGTGTGCGTTCGTGGCGGAAGCGATACTCGCTTTTAATAAAGCGTTGTATTTATAAACGGCCATGATAGTGTTCACCACGAAGGTGATGAAGCGTAGGTTGTCCTCACGGTCTTTACCCGGAGAGAATAAGTTTACCCCCTTGTCTGTTCCCATAGACCAGTTACAGTGTTTACCGGAACCGTTTACCCCGTTAAATGGCTTCTCGTGCAATAATACACGGAAATTATGACGGCGGGAGACACGTTTCATGACCGACATCAATAATTGGTTATGGTCGTTGGCTAGGTTACATTCCTCGTAAATAGGAGCTAGCTCGAACTGGTTGGGGGCTACCTCGTTATGGCGGGTCTTTACCGGGATACCTAGTTTATAGCATTCGGTTTCCAAGTCTTTCATGAATTCTTGTACACGAGAGGGGATAGCGCCAAAATAATGGTCGTCTAATTGTTGGTTCTTTGCGCTCTCATGTCCGAGCAAGGTACGCTCGGTGAGTGAGAGGTCCGGACGGGCGGAATACAAGTCCTCGTCAACAAGGAAATATTCCTGTTCCCAACCTAGGTAAGTAATTATCTTATTGACATCCTCATCGAAATATCTATATACGTCCTTGGCGGCTTCTCCCAATACTTCGATAGAGCGGATCAGCGGGGTCTTATAATCCAGTGCTTCACCGGTATAAGCGATAAATACGGTTGGGATACAAAGTGTGTCATCTACGATAAAAGCGGGAGAGGAGGGGTCCCAAGCGGAGTAGCCGCGGGCCTCGAAGGTATTACGAAGTCCACCGTTCGGGAAACTGGAAGCGTCCGGTTCTTGCTGGACAAGCAATTTGCCGCTGAACTCCTCGATCATGCCACCGTTACCATCGTGTTCCACGAAAGCGTCGTGCTTCTCGGCGGTGCCATCGGTAAGCGGTTGAAACCAGTGGGTGTAATGAGTGACTCCTTTTTCCAGTGCCCACATACGCATGCCGGCTGCCACATGATTGGCGATTTCCCGGTCGATAGGTGTGCCATTGTCAATGGCGTGGGTCAAGGCTTTGTACGTTTCCTTGGAGAGATATTTCTGCATTGCCTTCCGGTTGAAGACATTCTCGCCATAGTACTCAGATACTTTGTGTTCGGGAGTAACGGCTTCCACGGCCTTTCGGTTGGATGCCTTCTCCACAGCATTAAAGCGTGAGATTGACATTGTTGAATTGTTTTATGTTTTTACGACGCAAAAATACAAAACAGTTGACAATTGACAGTCAATGATTGACAATTATTTAGTTTTCTCTATTAAATTGTCGATTTACTTCTCTAACTGTCAATTGCCAACTACTAACGGTCAACTATTAAAACAAACTCCAAGCCACCGTCAATCCCGCCATCACGATCGCTACCATGCTCATCAACTTGATAAGGATATTCAAACTCGGGCCGGAAGTGTCTTTGAACGGATCGCCAACCGTATCGCCGACAACGGTTGCCTTATGCGCCTCGCTACCCTTGCCACCGTGGTTTCCTTCCTCGATGAATTTCTTTGCGTTATCCCATGCTCCTCCGGCGTTCGCCATGAATACGGCTAATACGAAGCCCGTGCTTAATCCACCGATCAATAGTCCGACAACGCCTGTCACACCAAATATGAGTCCCGTTAAGATGGGGGCGATAATAGCTAAAACGGAGGGAAGTACCATTTCGTGTTGCGCTCCCTTCGTCGAGATCTCAACGCAACGGGCATAATCCGGTTGTGCCTCTCCAGTCAGAATACCCTTGATTTCCTTGAACTGACGGCGAACTTCCTCCACCATGTGCCCGGCCGCACGTCCTACAGCGTTCATCGTAAGGCCACAGAACATGAATGCCATCATGGAACCTAGGAACATTCCGGCTAAAACCTTAGGATTCATTAAGGTAACATCATAATATACCATAAAGTCCGAGAATGAGGCTTTAGATATTTCGATACTCCTGCCATCGGTAAAGTTCAGGACGGTCTCTCCTAAACGGAGCAAACCGATCTTGATCTCTTCTACATAAGAGGCCAACAGAGCCAAGCCGGTTAACGCGGCGGAACCGATAGCGAAACCTTTACCTGTAGCGGCAGTCGTATTTCCTAATGAATCCAATGCGTCTGTACGCTTGCGGACTTCTTTCCCTAGGTTACACATCTCGGCGTTGCCTCCGGCATTATCCGCTATGGGACCGTAAGCGTCTGTAGCCAACGTAATACCTAAGGTCGATAGCATACCTACGGCCGCTATACCGATTCCGTATAATCCCATGCCCACGTTCGTGAAGTCGAATCCGGAGGCGAACAAGAAGGAACAAATAATACCGACCACGACGGCAAGTACCGGGATGGCCGTAGAGAGCATACCTAGTCCGAGACCGGAGATAATAACCGTTGCCGGCCCAGTCAGTCCCGCTTCGGAGACGAGCCGGGTCGGTTTATAGGATTGGGAGGTATAATATTCCGTCGCCTGCCCGATCACGATTCCGACTAGCAGACCTACGATCACGGAACAACCGATCCAGAACCAATTCTCCATGCCTAATACATAAAGAATCCCGAACGTGGAGATAGCGATCAATACGGAACTCAAGTTCGTTCCTATGGCTAAGGCTTTCAATAGTTGCTTGATCGTCGCGTTCTCATTCGTACGGACGGCGAAAATACCAATAATAGATAAAATGATACCGACAGCGGCGATAAGCATTGGGGCGACAACCGCCTTATATTGTAATTCTACGCTTCCGGAAGAAACGAACGCGGCGGCTCCCAATGCGGCGGTCGCTAGGATAGAACCGCAATAAGATTCATATAGGTCGGCTCCCATACCGGCGACGTCACCTACATTGTCGCCTACGTTATCGGCGATTGTCGCCGGGTTACGAGGATCATCCTCCGGGATCCCAGCCTCAACTTTACCTACTAAATCCGCTCCGACATCGGCGGCTTTCGTATAGATTCCTCCTCCTACACGTGCGAACAAGGCTTGCGTGGAGGCACCCATTCCGAATGTAAGCATGGTTGTCGTGATAATGGTGAGTTTATGGGTCGGGTCCAAAGCCTCGTCTGGGATGAAAGCATTTAACAGGATATACCAGAATGAGATATCCAGCAATCCAAGTCCTACAACGACTAAGCCCATGACCGCCCCGCTTCGAAAAGCGACTTGTAAGCCTTTGTTCAAGGAAGTGCGGGCCGCGTTCGCCGTACGGGCCGAGGCATAAGTCGCTGTCTTCATGCCTAAGAAACCCGCTAATCCGGAAAAGAAACCTCCTGTCAGGAAGGCGATCGGAACCCATTCGTTTTGAACATGGAAGCCATAGGCCATAATAGAGAATAAGATTACTAGGACAACGAAAACCGAGGCGACTACTTTGTATTGCTGTTTCAGATACGACATCGCCCCTTCACGCACAAAGGAGGCGATCTTTTTCATCAACTCAGTTCCTTCACTCTCTTTCATCATCTGCCTGAAGAAGTACCAGGCAAATGCTAGCGCTAGGACAGACGCTAACGGGATAATCCAGAAAATACTCGTAATCATAACATGGTAGATTTAATGTTATACTTAGAAAGCAATGTGACAACACCTTTACTTTCCGTGTAAATGTAGCAAAAATAAAAGAGGATGGAAACTTTTTCCCTAATAATAATGTTTGTAATTAAAAAAAACAGCATATTTGTCACTTGATTAAGAGATAAGAAATAAATGGCAGAAGAGACAAACCATAAACCCTATAGGTTGGGCTTGGCGCTTAGCGGAGGCGGAGCGAAAGGTTTTGCGCATATCGGAGTATTCCGGATGATGGAGGAATGCGGGCTGAAGCCGGATATCATAGCCGGTACCAGTGTCGGATCCTTAATGGGCACCTTGTTTGCCGATGGCTATTCGGCGGCGGAGATCCAAGAACTTTTTACCGGACGTGAGTTCTCGGAATTCGCCCAGTTGCAGATTCCGAAGGCGGGTTTGTTCGATAGTAAGCGCTTTCGTTATTTCTTGAGGCGACACTTGCGGACCAAGAACATCGAGGACTTGCAGATTCCGATGGTGATTGTCGCGACTGATTTGGATAATGGCGAAAGCCATGAATTTAGGAGTGGTCCTATTGTTGAGGCGGTGACAGCTTCTTGTAGTATCCCGATTATTTTCAGTCCTGTAGTCATCAATGGCGTTCATTATGTGGATGGAGGATTATTTCACAACTTTCCGGTCTCCATCATCCGTGAGGAATGTGAGCGTATTATCGGGGTGAACGTAAGCCCGTTGATCCCGCAAAAATATAAGCAGACCATATTCCATATCGCCGAGCGCTCTTATCATTATATGTTCCGGGCAAATACGCTGGAGGATCGAGAGATGTGTGATGTCTTAATAGAGGCGGAGGAGTTTGGCTTATATAAGACATTCGATCTTGAGAATGTAGACGTGATTTGTAATATTGGCTATTCCGCCGCTGCCCGTTGCTTTGAGAAAGTGTTGGATGAGAATAAATATGAAACCTTGGTGAAAGCGATCGCGGCAAGAAAGAAAGGCCTGATGCCGTGACAAATCGTCTGTCTGGACAAAGCGCTTTCCCACAAAAACTTTATATATAGATGAACGCAATGGAACAAAAAAACAAGATGGTAATTTATCAGGTATTCCCGCGTTGGTTTGGGAATCTGCGACCATCTCCTGTAATGAATGGTAGTTTAGCCGAGAATGGAGTGGGTAAGTTTTCGGCTTTTACTCCTTTGGCTTTATCCAAAATCAAAGAACTAGGTGTTACTCATGTATGGTATACAGGGGTGATAGAGCACGCTACAAAAACCGATTACACCATGTTTGGCATCCGGAAAGACCATTCTGCCGTAGTAAAAGGTAAGGCCGGATCTCCATATGCTATAAAAGATTACTATGATATAGATCCGGATTTGGCGGATAATATCCAGAACCGTATGAGTGAGTTCGAGGATTTGGTGAAACGTACGCATGAGGCTGGGATGAAGGTTATTATCGATTTTGTACCCAACCATGTGGCACGTCAATATTTCTCGGACGCACGGGAACCTTTCGTGGAGGACTTAGGCCAAACGGATAATGTGTCTAAGGCTTTTGATGTGAATAATAACTTTTATTATCTTCCGGGGCAGACCTTGACGCTTCGTTTTGATCCGCAGCGTGAGGAGGATTTTGCCTATAGTGAGTTCCCGGCGAAGGTGACCGGTAACAATCATTTCGATGCCTATCCAAGCCAGAACGATTGGTATGAGACGGTGAAGCTGAACTACGGCGTGGATTATATGCACGGTGGTGCTTGCCATTTCAATACCATTCCCAATACGTGGGAGAAAATGTTGGAGATCTTGTTGTTCTGGGCTGATAAGGGAGTGGATGGTTTTCGTTGTGATATGGCTGAGATGGTCCCGGTAGAGTTTTGGAACTGGGTGATTCCTCAGGTGAAGAAGGTGCGTGATGTGATCTTTATAGCGGAGGTGTATAATCCGGATGAGTATAGGAATTATATTTATACGGGACACTTTGATTATTTGTATGACAAGGTTGGTCTTTATGATACGGTTCGTGCGGTGATGTGCGGACAGGCTCCGGCTAGTAATATATCGCATTGTTGGCAATCGTTGGAGGGAATCCAGAAAAATATGTTGAATTTCTTGGAGAATCACGATGAACAGCGTGTCGCTTCTGATTTCTTTGCGGGGGATGCTCGTCCGGGTATTCCGGGCATGATTGTCTCCGCTGCCATGAATACGAATCCGGTTATGATCTATAGTGGTCAGGAACTTGGCGAAAGAGGAATGGACGCGGAAGGTTTCAGTGGACGTGATGGCCGTACGACCATCTTCGATTATTGGAGCGTCGAGAGTTTGCGAAACTGGAATAATAATGGACTCTTTGATGGGGCTAAATTAACGCCGGCAGAACGCTCGTTGCGTGAGATGTACGCTAAGTTATTGAATGTGGTACGATCCGAGCCGGTTATTGTCGAGGGAGCGTTTTATGATTTGATGTACGCGAACTCCGGTAATCCTTATTTCAATCCGAACCGTCAGTATGCGTTCTTGCGCAAATGGAAGAACGAGGTACTTCTGGTTGTCGTGAATTTCGACCGTGCCGACCAATGTGTATGGGTAAATATCCCGGTCGAGGCATTCAAGGCTCTTGATTTTGAGGATAACAAACCGGCTGAATTGACCGACTTGTTAACCGGGGAAACGACTATCAGTACGCTAACAGACGCTTATCCTTATCAAGTGAAACTCCCTGCTTATTCCGGTAAGATGCTAAAGTTCTCTTTTCTCCATAAATAAGAGCTTTCTTGAAAAGTTTAGGTGTGCTGTATAGATAATTCGTTGGTGGAGTTAGGTGGTTGATACGGGACATCTAGCTTCATCGGGCAAGTAACTTAAGTGAAATGGCAAAGTAACTTAACATACTTGCCCGATGAAGCTAGATGACTTTTTTCTTTGATTTAAATGAAAAGAAGGGAAGCCATATAATAAATGCCAGCTGCTAAAAGCCCACTTACCGGGATCGTAAGAACCCATGCGGTCATCAAGCTTTGAGTTACTCCCCAACGAACGGCTGAAAGACGTTTGGTCGCACCAACTCCGATAATAGCCCCTGTAATCGTATGCGTGGTACTCCACTATCAGAGATGGGGCGTGGGTTATAGATGGTAATACGTTTGGCGGAACTTTATCTCTGTTTCCGTGCTTTTAGTTTAGCCCGTACTACCTCTATTACGGCAGGAAGTATGGATATGAATATAATTGCTATGATCAATATCTTGAGGTTCTGCTGTACGAAAGGAAGATCTCCGAAAAAGTATCCCGTATAGCAGAAAAGCAGTACCCAGAAAGCGCCGCCTATCAGGTTGTAGATCATGAAATAGTAATAGTGCATTTTACCCATTCCGGCTACAAAGGGAGCGAAAGTACGGACAATCGGTACGAATCGGGCGATGATTATGGTTTTGCCTCCATATTTTTTGTAGAACTCATGCGTTTTGTCCAAATGGCTTTTCTTGAATATCTTGGAGTTGGGATTGTTAAATAGTTTACGACCGAAAAAATGACCTATCATATAATTACAGGAGTCTCCCAATACTGCCGCCGCGAATAATATCAAGGCTAAGAGATTTATCTCTAGAGGCATACCGGGTAACGCTGTTATCGCTCCGGCGACGAACAAGAGGGAATCCCCGGGCAAGAATGGGGTGACTACCAATCCCGTTTCACAAAAAATGATTAGGAATAATATCGCGTAGGCCCAAGTATGATATTCTTGTACGATCTCGATCATATGCTGATCGATATGTAAGATGAAGTCTAATAAAAATTCCATTTTATATTGATTATTAATTGATAATAACTATCCTATATGACCCAATAAGAAAACAAAATAGATGTTTATTCTGTTCCCTTTGAGAAATCTAGAAAATAAGAATAGTGAGAAAGCGGACATTAAAGTGCTATCTTCTACTTTTTTGATGGAAATAAGGGGGAAAGAGAGTTTAAATGAGAATACGTCTTAGAGTATAGATATAGTACCCATAGGAGAACTTAAGGGGATTTATACAAAATGAAATGAATGTTTGTCTTTCTTTAGGATATTGAGTTTTTATAAACCGTACGATCCTTTCCGCGGATGAGGATAGGTTTGTCCTTGAGTTTTTTGATGTGGAGATGTTGCGGAATAGTGAAGCCCTGATATAGCCATCTTCCATCTTATAGCTTTGTTTTCCGTTGTATAGCTCTTTTTCGTATCGTTCGATATCTGCTTGGGGGATATTGTATTCCGTCTTGTCTTCATTCGGAGAGTACATGGTGTAAATATCGTTGTATTTCTGTTGGTTCTCGGGAGTTGATGAAGAACCCGAAGTCAGAAATACACTTACCAATACGAAGAAATAGAGTAAATACTTCATCATTGCGGTTGCAAATATAGAAAGTTTTCCAAATATAAAGAGGTTATTGTAAATAAGTTTTGTACTTTTGCGGCACAATTCAAATCTATTCACTTTAAGATAAATATTCGGAATAATGAGTGCACAAACTCCTTTCTTGGTGTTTTCGGGAACGAACTCCCGGTATCTTGCAGAGAAAATTTGCAACAGTTTAGGTTGTCCTCTGGGACAGATGAATATCCAGCACTTTGCCGATGGTGAGTTCTCTGTTTCTTATGAAGAGTCTATCCGCGGTAGAGATGTATTCTTAGTACAATCTACATTCCCTAATTCAGACAATCTGATGGAGTTGCTTCTGATGATTGACGCGGCTAAACGTGCTTCCGCACATTCAATCATCGCTGTAGTCCCTTACTTCGGTTGGGCTCGTCAGGATAGAAAGGATAAGCCTCGTGTTTCTATTGGCGCAAAGTTGATCGCTGATATGTTGAGCACGGCAGGTATCAATCGTTTGATTACGATGGACCTTCATGCGGATCAGATCCAAGGATTTTTCAATGTTCCGGTGGATCACTTATATGCTTCTTCCGTATTCTTGGACTATATCAAGACGTCTTTACCTTTGGATAACTTGTGTATCGCGACTCCGGATGTTGGTGGTACGAAACGTGCCAGCAGCTATTCTAAGTATTTAGGCTTGCCGATGGTCATTTGCCACAAATCTCGTTTGCGTGCCAATGAGGTGGCCGAGATGCGTATTATCGGTGATGTGACGGGCTTGGATGTCCTTTTGGTTGATGACATGGTGGATACGGCCGGAACAATTACGAAAGCCGCGAACTTGATGTTGGAGAATGGCGCGAAGTCTGTTCGTGCTATCGCCAGCCACGCTGTGATGTCTGATCCGGCTTCTACTCGTGTAGATCAGTCCGCTTTAACGGAAATGATCTTTACGGATTCTATTCCTTACGCTAAGAAATGCGAGAAAGTAAAGGTGTTATCTGTTGCTGACATGTTTGCAGAGGCGATCCGTCGTGTATGTAGTGGTGAGTCTATCAGCTCTTTATATGCTATTTAATAGAATAAGATAGAAAAATAAAAACGGTCGCTTCCTTTTGGAGGCGACCGTTTTTTATTTAGAATAAATCTGAATATGTGTTACTTGGTCTCATCAATAATCATGCCGCTGCCCAGACATAAGTGATGGTCTTTGTCGTAGATTACACTGTATTGGCCAGGAGCGATACCTTGAATCTTTTCGTCGGATTCTACACGATATAGATCTCCGATACGACGGATGTAGCCATGCGTAAATTCCGGGGTATGACGGATCTTGAAAGTGATTTCTTTCTCACCCTCAAATTCTCCCCATGGATCTTCCGTGATGAAATCGAAGCCTTGCATATTGATCACCTTACCATATTGCGTTTCCGGGTCGTAGCCGTTGGAGACATAAATGATATTTCGCTTAATGTCTTTTTGGATAACGAACCAAGGGCCGCCACTTAATCCCAATCCCTTACGTTGGCCGATCGTATGGAACCAATATCCATTGTGTTTACCCAAGACCTTACCCGTCTCTAGTTCCACGATTTTTCCCGGGCGTTTTCCTAAATAACGCTCTATAAAGTCGTTGTAGTTAATCTTGCCTAAGAAGCAAATGCCTTGGCTATCCTTACGCTTGGCGCTCGGCAATTTCTGGGCCTCGGCGATGGCACGTACCTCACTTTTCATTAAATGCCCGATCGGAAACATGAGTTTCTGTATCTGTAGGCGGGTGATTTGCCCTAAGAAATCAGTCTGATCTTTTACCGGGTCCTTGGCGGTAGAAAGCCATATCTTGCCGTCTATCTCCGTGGTCGTGGCATAATGACCGGTAGCGATCTTATCGAAATCCTTGCCCCATTTTTCCTCGAAACAACCGAACTTGATATATTTATTACACATCATATCCGGGTTAGGGGTAAGACCGCGTTTGACAGATTCGATCGTATAGCTTACCACCCGATCCCAATACTCGTCGTGTAAGGAGACGATCTCGAACCGGCATCCATACTTGCGGGCGATATATGAGGTGATCTCGATATCCTCTTCCGCCGGGCAATCGATATAGCCATCCTTGTCTTCCATACCGATACGGATATAGAAGATGGTCGGATCGTATCCTGCCTCTTTGAGTTGATGCACTACGACAGAGCTGTCTACTCCTCCTGAAACTAATGCCGCTATTTCCATTCTCTTTTTTGTCTTTGCTTTTGAACTTACAAAAGTAGAGAAAAAATCTCAAACCTTTGATATTGACTGTATATTCTCTATCTTTGCGGTTGGCCCTTATTGGAATGCGGGCCTTCAAACTATGTACTTTAGATGTAATATATTATAGGAAAAGCAAATCGTAGTAAGTATGAAAAAAATAATGTTATCGCTTATGACAGCTATGGTTATGACGGCTTGTACAGGCCAACAGTCGGATACGGCATCTCAAAATTCCGATAAGGAGTTCAATTATGTAGTGGATCAGTTCGCTGATCTGGAGATTCTTCGCTATAAAGTTCCGGGTTTCGAATCCCTGTCCTTGCGACAAAAGCAACTATTATATCATCTTTCCGAAGCGGCCTTGATGGGACGTGATATATTCTTCGATCAGAATGGACGCTATAATCTGGCGATCCGCAGGACACTGGAGGCTATTTATACGAATTATAAGGGAGATCGGGAGGACCCTCAATTCAAGGCTTTGGAAACCTATTTGAAACGGGTGTGGTTCTCCAGTGGTATCCATCATCATTATGCGTTGGACAAGTTTGCCCCGGGGTTTTCTCCTGAGTTCTTGATGGATTGTATTCACCAAATCGACGCTAAGAAGTTACCTCTTCGTGAGAATCAAAACGTGGATCAGTTCATGATCGAGATCGCTCCGGTAATCTTTGATCCGGGCGTTATGCCAAAGCGTAGCGTACAAAGCGGTGACGGTGATCTGATCAAAGCTTCTTCTAATAATTATTACGGGGGAGGCATCAGTCAAAAAGAGGTAGAGGACTTCTATGCGCAAATGAAGATGGGAAAAGATACGATCTCGCCGATCTCTTACGGGTTGAATAGCCGTTTGGTAAAAGAGAACGGTACGGTCGTTGAAAAGGTTTGGAAAGTAGGAGGGCTTTATTCCGCCGCGATAGAAAAAATCGTAGATCAATTGCGACAAGCCTTGCCTTTCGCCGAGAATGATACGCAGAAAGCGATCATCGGGAAATTGATCGAATATTATCAAACGGGCGATTTGAAGACTTTCGATGCTTATTCGATCCTTTGGGTAGAGGATACAGCTTCGGAAGTGGATTTCGTGAATGGCTTTATCGAGACTTATGGGGATCCGTTAGGAATGAAAGCAAGCTGGGAGTCTACCGTAAATTTTACGAATAAGGAGGCGACTAAGCGTACGAAAATCATCAGTGATAATGCGCAATGGTTTGAGGATCATTCTCCGGTAGATAAGCGTTTCAAGAAGGAGAAGGTGAAAGGAGTCAGCGCTAAGGTAATCACGGTATCTATGTTGGGAGGTGATTGCTATCCGGCTACCCCGATCGGTATCAATTTGCCAAATGCGGATTGGATTCGTCGAGATCATGGCTCGAAGTCTGTTACGATAGAGAATATCACGGAGGCTTATGATAAGGCATCTCAGGGAAATGGCTTTAGCGAAGAGTTTGTTTGGAGTGACGTGGAGCGGAACGGTATGAGGCAGTACGGTTTCTTAACGGATAATCTACATACGGATTTACATGAGTGTCTGGGACATGGTTCCGGTAAATTGCTGGAAAATACGGACCCGGATGCGCTGAAAGCCTATAGCTCTACACTGGAGGAAACCCGTGCGGATTTGTTTGGCCTGTATTATTTGGCAGATCCGAAGCTGGTGGAACTGGGATTACTTCCGGACGGCGAGGCTTATAAATCGGAATACTATAAATATATAATGAATGGCTTGATGACCCAGTTGGTTCGCATCGAGCTAGGCAAGAATGTAGAAGAGGCGCATATGCGTAACCGTCAGTTGATCGCTAAGTGGGCTTACGAGAAAGGGAAGGAAGCGAATGTGATCGAACTGAAAAAACGGGATGGAAAGACCTATGTGGTTGTGAATGACTATCCGAGGTTACGTGAGTTGTTTGGAACATTGCTCGCTGAGATTCAACGTATCAAGAGTGAGGGTGACTATGCGGCCGGAAAGAATCTTGTTGAAGGATACGGCGTGAAAGTAGATCCGGAGCTGCATGCGGAGGTCTTGGAGCGCTATGCTAAGTTGAACTTGGCTCCCTATAAAGGTTTTGTCAACCCTGTGATGAAAGAGGTAAAGAACTCTAACGGTGAGGTTACTGATATTGTCTTGGACTACACGGAAGGTTATACAGATCAGATGCTTCGTTATGGCTGTGATTATTCTTTCTTGCCGACTTATAATAATTAATAGATGGAAAGTTTACAAGACGAGATAAGGGAGATCCGCAAGCAACTTCGTTTGGCGATGAACGGGGTGATTTCTACGAGTATGCGTGAGAAAGGTATCGTATATAAGTTAAATTTCGGGGTTCCATACCCCGAAATAAAAGAAATCGCCCGCAAGCATAAACCGAATGGAGAACTGGCGGCGGCTCTATGGAAAGAAGATATTCGTGAGTTTAAGATCTTGGCGACATTTCTCCAACCTGCCGAGACGTTGCCTTTGGATGAGGCGAAACGTTGGGTCAAGGAGATTCCTTATTTAGAGATCGCGGAGCATTGTTGCCGGAACTTGTTCGTTCATCTGCCTTATATGGAGGACTTCACGTCTGATCTGGTTGCTGATAAGAAAAATGAGTTCGCTCGCACGGTCGCCTTTCTTACTTGGGCCGAGAATTTTAAGCGAGGTGGCAGCTTATCTTCTGTGGTTTTAGGATCTTTCTTGGCAGAAACCTTAAGTAGTCTAGCGGAGACTAAGGATTTTAAATCTACGCTGAAAGAGAAACAAGCGTCTATTCAAGCCATGAAGTTTTATGGGCGTCAATCCGAGGGGAATGCGGAAAGGATCCTAGACGGTTTCAAGGAATTTCAGGAGGCTGCGGGAAACACGCCGGAATTACAAGAAATCTATAATGAATTAAAATTCGAGTTTGAATATTATCGGTAAGGCTTTGCGTTTAAAATAAATGCGCTAACTTTGTCGTTTGTGCGGTCTTTAGGAGATGGAAGCGAAAGTTTATACGGAAATACGTGCGTTGTTTACCGAATATCTAACGGAGAAGAAACTGCGGAAAACCGAGGAGAGATATGCTATATTCAAGGAGATATGTGCTTTTCCCGGGCATTTTGATATGTGTATGCTTTCGGATCGGTTGGAGCAAGACAACTTCCATGTCAGTAAGGCTACACTCTATAATACGTTGGATGTACTGGTTGATGCCGGTTTGGTGGTGCGTCATCAAATAACCGTCCAGTCGGTGCAATATGAGTTGAGGATTTATGCCGATACGCATTTGGTTTGCACGAGATGCGGGGCCATCCGGGAGCTGCGAAACAGTACGTTGAAAGCGGATATGAGAAACTTGAAAGTCTCTCGTTTTACGCCGGAGTATTATTGTTTGTACATTTATGGCCTGTGCAGTAAATGCAAGTTTAAGCAGCAAAGGTCAGTTAAATAAGAATATTAATAGCCTATAATAAATATAGAAAAGATGAAAGTAGACGTTTTGTTAGGATTGCAATGGGGCGACGAGGGCAAAGGCAAGGTTGTCGATGTGCTGACTCCGAATTACGATGTGGTAACTCGTTTTCAAGGAGGCCCTAATGCCGGACATACATTGGAGTTTAACGGGGAAAAGTATGTGTTACGTTCGATTCCTTCCGGTATTTTCCAAGGTGGAAAAATAAACGTAATCGGTAACGGTGTCGTTCTGGACCCGTTATTGTTCAAGCAGGAAGCGGAATCATTGGCAGCGAGTGGTCACGATATCACCAAGCAGCTTTATATCTCTAAGAAAGCTCACCTAATTTTACCTACTCACCGGATCTTGGATGCCGCTTACGAGGCCGCAAAAGGTTCCGGAAAGATCGGTACGACAGGAAAGGGTATCGGCCCGACTTATACGGATAAGATTAGCCGTAACGGTGTTCGTGTGGGCGATTTGTTGCATAACTTCGAAGAGAAATATGCGGCCGCTAAAGCAAAACATGAAGCGATCTTGCGTTCATTGAACTATGAATATGATATAACCGAGATGGAGGCTCAATGGCTGGAGGCCTTGAACTACCTCAAACAATTCAAATTGATTGATAGCGAGCATGTCATCAATAACTATTTGAAGGAAGGCAAGTCGGTCTTGGCGGAAGGCGCTCAAGGTACGATGCTGGATATAGACTTCGGTTCTTATCCATTCGTGACTTCCTCTAACACGATCTGTGCCGGATGTTGTACGGGACTGGGGGTTTCTCCCCGGAATATCGGTGAGGTATATGGAATCTTCAAGGCTTATTGTACACGTGTAGGTAGCGGTCCGTTCCCGACCGAGTTGTTTGATGAGGTGGGAGATAAGATCGGTCAATTAGGCCATGAGTTCGGTGCGGTTACGGGACGTAAACGTCGTTGTGGCTGGATTGATTTGGTAGCCTTGAAATATGCCGTGATGATCAACGGTGTAAGCCAATTGATCATGATGAAAAGTGATGTGTTGGATACCTTCGATACGATCAAGGCTTGCGTGGCTTATAAGATGAATGGTGTCGAGACTAATGAGTTCCCGTATGAGATCGATGATACGATCGAACCTGTATACGTGGAGTTACCGGGTTGGAAGACGGACATGACGAAGATGCAGAGCGAGGACGAGTTCCCGGAGGAGTTCAACGCTTACCTTTCTTTCTTGGAGGAAGAACTGGGTGTGCCTGTGAAGATCGTTTCCGTAGGACCGGATCGTGAACAGACGATTGTCAGATATACAGAAGAATAAACTCGTTATAAATCGTACAAAATGGCAGAAGACCACATTCCTCAAGGGGTGTCTCCTGCCATTTTTGTCTTTGGCAAACTTTTTGTCGTTGTTTTATAAAACTAAATAAGATAGAAATTTATGAGTATGTATTGGATTATATTTATTGGATTTGCGCTATTGAGTTGGCTGGTGTCATCCCGCCTTCAGGGCAAGTTTGAGAAGTATTCGAAAATCCCTATGCCGAATGGCATGACAGGAAAAGATGTCGCTGAGAAGATGTTGCATGACAATGGTATCTATGATGTAAAGGTGATTTCTACACCCGGACATCTGACGGACCATTACAATCCCGCTAACCAGACGGTGAACTTGAGTGAGTCGGTTTATTATAGCAATAGTATCGCCGCCGCTGCGGTTGCCGCCCATGAGTGCGGTCACGCCGTGCAGCATGCTACCGCTTACGCTCCGTTACGGATGCGTTCGGCTTTGGTTCCGGTTGTTAGTTTCGCCTCTAATATCATGACATGGGTGTTGCTGGGTGGTATGTTATTATTGCATACGTTTCCTCAGCTATTGTTATTCGGTATAATCTTGTTCGCTACGACTACGCTATTTAGCTTTATCACGCTTCCGGTCGAGATCAATGCCAGCCAACGTGCTTTAGCGTGGTTGAGCAATGCCGGTATAACAAATGCTTATACGCATGATAAGGCAGAGGACGCTTTACGTTCCGCCGCTTATACGTACGTGGTCGCAGCGTTAGGTTCGCTTGCTACATTATTATATTATATAATGATATTCTTGGGGGGAAGAAGCAGGGATTGATAAGTCTCGGAGGAGGCTTTCCTCGAATGCCCATTATAAAGATGTTAGAATGCCCATTGTAAGATGCTTATAACTGCGATTGTAAGCTCCTTACAGTGGGCATTGTTATTTTCTTATTTATTTCGAGCAAAAACATTACCTTTGCGGACAGAATAATCATTTAAAACATAAGATCATGCAAAAACCTTCCATACCCAAAGGTACCCGGGATTTTTCGCCGGAGGAAATGGCGAAACGTAATTATATATTCAACACGATCCGTGAAGTATTTCACTTGTATGGCTTCCAGCAAATAGAGACTCCTGCCATGGAAAACCTTTCTACATTGATGGGGAAATATGGTGAGGAAGGGGATAAGCTCCTTTTCAAGATATTGAATTCCGGAGATTGTTTCGCGGGCATCTCAGATGAGGAGTTAATGGAAAAGAACCCGTTGAGATTTGCTGCTAAGGCTTGTGAGAAAGGCTTGCGTTATGATTTGACCGTTCCGTTCGCTCGTTACGTGGTACAACATCGTAATGAGATCAGTTTTCCGTTCAAACGTTACCAGATCCAACCGGTTTGGCGTGCAGATCGTCCGCAAAAGGGACGTTACCGGGAGTTCTACCAATGTGATGGCGACGTTGTGGGGTCTGATTCCTTGATCAATGAGGTGGAGCTGATCCAGATTATGGACGAGGTGTTCCATCGCTTTGGCATTCGTGTGTGTATCAAGATGAACAATCGTAAGATCCTTTCCGGTATTGCCGAAATCATAGGCGAGGCGGATAAGATCGTAGACATTACGGTAGCTATCGACAAGCTGGATAAGATTGGCTTGGACAACGTGAATGAAGAGCTTCGTTCCAAGGGTTTACCCGAGGAGGCGATCGAGCGTTTGCAGCCGATCATTATGCTGCAGGGTTCAAATCAAGAAAAGATCGCTACCTTGAAAGAGGTATTATCTGCGTCTGAGACTGGTTTGAAAGGTGTAGCCGAATTGGATTTTATCTTGGAGCGCATCTCTCATACGCCAATCCGTGCGGAATTAGAGCTTGATCTGACATTGGCTCGTGGCTTAAACTATTATACAGGTGCGATTTTCGAGGTGAAAGCCTTGGACGTACAGATCGGTAGTATCACAGGTGGTGGTCGCTATGACAACCTGACAGGGGTATTTGGCATGGAAGGCGTATCTGGTGTCGGTTTCTCTTTCGGCGCTGATCGTATCTTTGATGTATTGAACCAATTGGATTTATATCCGGAAGGGTCTTTGAAGACTACACAGCTTCTATTCGTGAACTTCGGACAGAAAGAGGAGATTCATTTATTGCCGCTGATCGCTAAGGTTCGCAAGGCCGGTATTCGTACGGAGCTATATCCGGAGCCTGCTAAGATGAAAAAGCAAATGGGATATGCGGACGCTAAGAAAATCCCGTTCGTCGCGATAGTCGGAGAGAATGAGATGGCCGAGAATAAAATCAACTTAAAGAATATGCTCACGGGTGAGCAAACCCTTGTGACTATCGAGGAGTTGATAGAACGCTTTTAGAGAATAGTGGATTATGGAACACGGACTACACGGATGACACGGAACACACGGATAAATACTAATACCGTGTGTTCCGTGTCATCCGTGTAGTCCGTGTTCAAATGGTTCTAAACTTATAAATTAATGAAACGACCATGAAAATACCTGTTTTTATACTCTCAATATCTTTATACTTTTCTTCCTGCTCTTTCACCCCCCGTGCCGAGTGGGTAACGACAACCGAGAATACCCCTTGGGCTGAGCAACCCGATCTGATCTCCGCCCTTGCGGATACGATACCTAATATTGATATAACAATTCTAACAGAAAAGCATCAACAACAAATTGATGGTTTCGGAGCCTGTTTTAATGAATTAGGTTGGCTTTCCTTGAGTAAGCTGGAGCCAAGTGTACGTGAGGAAATCATGGAAGAGCTTTTCTTCCCCGGAGTCGGAGCCAACTTCACGATTTGCCGGATGCCTGTAGGAGCAAATGATTTCTCCCGTGATTGGTATTCGTATGACGAGGTAGATGGTGATTTCACGATGGAACATTTTACCATCGCCAATGACCAACAAACCTTGATCCCTTTTATCAAGAACGCCCAAAAGTATCAACCAGATTTACGCTTGTGGGCTTCTCCGTGGTGCCCTCCCGCTTGGATGAAATATAACAAACACTATGCCTCTGCCTATACGGGTGAGAATTATGACGAGAAGTATCGAAATGGTTTGCCGGCCGATAAGGTCGGCCATGAAGGTACGGATATGTTTATCCAAGACCCTCTTTACCTGAAAGCCTATGCCCTCTATTTCTCTAAATTTATCGAGGCCTATAAGAAACAAGGAATTCCAATCTTTGCCGTAATGCCCCAAAACGAGTTCAACTCTGCGCAAATATTCCCGAGTTGTTGTTGGACATCGGCTTCTTTGGCTAATTTTATCGGTAATTATCTCGGGCCGGCCATGCAGGTTCAAGGAGTGGAAATTATGTTCGGCACGATGGAACGTGCGAATGAGTCGCTTGTTGATACGGTATTGACAGATCCTGTTAGTGGTAAATATGTAAAAGGTGTCGGTTTCCAATGGGCGGGGAAGGGAGCTATCACCGGAATCCACAAACGTTATCCCGGGTTGAAGCTTTACCAAACCGAGCAAGAATGTGGAGATGGCAAGAACGATTGGAAGGGTGCCATGTATTCTTGGGGGTTGATGCGACATTTTCTGGATAATGGCGTTTCTGCCTATATGTATTGGAATATATCTTTGGAAAATGGAGGGATCAGTCGTTGGGGATGGGAGCAAAACTCATTGGTTGTCGTAGATCCGCAAACCAAGAGCTATCGATATACTCCGGAATACTACGTGATGAAACATGTCAGCCATTATGTCCAGCCCGGTGCGTATAAATTAGAAACGGAAGGAGCTTATACGAATCTGCTGGCATTCCGTAACCCGGATAACAGTATCGCCTTGATTATCGCCAATGAGACCAGTGATGATCATTCTCTTTCCATTCGCATCGGCGATCGAGTCTATACTCCGATCGTAAAAGCATATTCCATGAATACGCTGCTGGTCGATTGATTATCCTTTTGAGAGATGCAAAAAGACAAGTTGTCAGTTATCTCTTCGGATATTTGTCCATTTCGTCCGAAATATTGTCAGTCGAACCCGGGTGAATTCGTTTGGCACACTATTCGCATAGGCTTAGGCGTGAACATAAAGTTCATAACTAAAAAAGTAATATTATTAACATTTAAAATACCAAGAAAATGAACATTAGACCATTAGCAGACCGCGTGCTGATTAAGCCGGCCGCTGCGGAAGAGAAAACATTAGGTGGAATTATTATTCCTGACTCAGCAAAGGAAAAACCTTTAAAGGGTGAGATTGTAGCCGTAGGTAACGGAACGAAAGACGAGGAGATGGTTGTAAAGGTTGGTGATAACGTATTGTATGGTAAGTATGCGGGTACGGAAATCGAACTAGACGGTGAGAAATACTTGATCATGCGCCAAGCAGACGTTTTAGCTATTATCTAATTCATTTTTATAAACAACAATATTAAAAAAGAAATACAATCATGGCAAAAGAGATTAAATACGATATGGATGCCCGCGACCTTTTGAAGAAAGGTGTGGATGAGTTGGCTAATGCCGTTAAGGTAACATTAGGCCCGAAAGGTCGTAACGTAATTATCGAGAAGAAATTCGGAGCTCCTCACATCACGAAAGATGGTGTAACGGTTGCTAAAGAAGTGGAATTGACTTGCCCGTTCGAGAACATGGGTGCTCAATTGGTTAAGGAAGTGGCTTCCAAGACAAACGATAACGCCGGTGACGGTACGACTACAGCTACGGTTTTGGCTCAGTCTATCATTGGTGTCGGTTTAAAGAACGTTACTGCCGGAGCGAACCCGATGGATTTGAAACGTGGTATCGACAAGGCTGTCGCTAAGGTTGTAGAGAGCATCGCTAACCAAGCTGAGGCTGTAGGTGATAAGTTCGAGAAGATCGAGCATGTAGCGAAGATCTCCGCAAATGGTGACGAGGCTATCGGTAAGTTGATCGCGGAGGCTATGCAACGTGTGAAGACTGAAGGTGTTATCACGGTTGAGGAAGCTAAAGGTACTGAAACTACAGTTGACGTAGTTGAGGGTATGCAGTTCGACCGCGGTTATATCTCTCCGTACTTCGTAACGGATACAGAGAAGATGGAGTGCCAGATGGAGAATCCGTATATCTTGATTTATGACAAGAAGATCTCCGTATTAAAAGACCTTCTTCCTATCCTTGAGCCGACCGTACAGAGCGGACGTCCTCTTTTGATCATCGCTGAGGATATCGACAGCGAGGCTTTGGCTACATTGGTAGTGAATCGTCTGCGTGGTTCCTTGAAGATCTGCGCTGTTAAGGCTCCGGGCTTCGGCGACCGTCGTAAGGCTATGTTGGAAGATATCGCTGTATTGACAGGCGGTACGGTTATCTCTGAGGAGAAAGGTTTGAAATTGGAAGGTGCTACAATGGATATGCTAGGTACCGCTGAGAAGATCACGGTAGACAAAGATACCACTACCATTGTAAATGGTGCTGGTGACAAGGAGGCTATCCAAGCTCGTATCGGCCAGATCAAGATCCAGATGGAGAATACGACATCTGATTATGATAAAGAGAAATTGCAAGAGCGTTTGGCTAAGATGGCCGGCGGTGTAGCTGTTCTTTACGTAGGTGCTCCTTCTGAGGTTGAGATGAAAGAGAAGAAAGACCGTGTGGATGACGCATTACACGCAACTCGTGCCGCTATCGAAGAAGGTACGGTGCCCGGTGGTGGTGTTGCCTATATCCGTGCTATCGATGCATTGGAAGGTATGAAGGGCGACAACGAGGACGAGACTACAGGTATCGAGATCGTTAAGCGCGCTATCGAGGAGCCGCTTCGCCAGATCGTAGCTAACGCTGGTAAGGAAGGTGCCGTTATCGTTCAGAAAGTGAAGGAAGGCAAGGGCGACTTCGGTTACAACGCTCGTAAGGACTGTTTCGAGAATTTGTGCGAGGCTGGTGTAATCGACCCGGCTAAGGTAACTCGCGTAGCATTGGAGAACGCTGCTTCTATCGCTGGTATGTTCTTGACTACAGAGTGTGTGATCGCAGAGAAGAAAGAAGAGACTCCGGCTATGCCTCCGATGAACCCGGGTATGGGTGGCGGAATGGGCGGTATGATGTAATCGACTCCCGTGATTAATGATATGGGCGGCCGTTCCGGAAGGGACGGTCGCTTTTTTTATTTTCATTTGCTTGCTAATTGGAAAAAACGATTACCTTTGTATGCGCAATACCGATAGGTTGCGCTTCAGAATGATTAAAAAAAGCCCAGGTGGCGGAATTGGTAGACGCGCTCGTTTCAGGTGCGAGTGGTTTTGCGATCGTGCAGGTTCGAGTCCTGTTCTGGGCACTTCCCAAAATAGAAAAAATGCAATCCTATACAGAAGACGAAATTGTAGTACAGCTCCGGGACCCGGCCCGACAACGTGAGGCCTTCGCCAAGGTCGTAAGCTTGTATGGCGAGAAGTTGTATTGGCATATACGAAAGATGGTACTGGATCATGAGGATGCGAACGACTTACTCCAAAATACATTTTTGAAAGCTTGGACGAACATCGAGCTTTTTCGTGGTGAGGCCAAATTATCTACATGGCTTTATAAGATCGCGATCAACGAGTGCATTACTTTCCTGAATAAACAGCGAAATATGAATAACGTATCTATCGACGATGCGGATACCTTTTTGCTGGATCGTTTGAAAGGTGATGAATACTTCGATGGTGACGAGATACAGGTAAGATTGCAAAACGCTATTCTTACCTTGCCGGAGAAACAACGCTTGGTTTTCAATATGAAGTATAACGAGGAGATGAAGTACGAGGAGATGTCCGAGATACTAGGTACCTCTGTCGGGGCTTTGAAGGCCTCGTATCATCATGCGGTGAAAAAAATCGAGGAGTTTTTAACAAAAGAGGTTTAAACCTTTTGCCCGAATCGCTGTCAAAGCAATATAAAAAGAGAAAAAGTATGAAAAAAGAAGAAAACAACCTAGATCGCTTGAAAGGAACTAATCCTTTCACTGTACCGGAAGGGTATATGGAAGGGCTTACGGAGCGGATCATGAGTCAGCTCCCCGAGAAGCCGGAGGAGAGGGCGAAACGGATTTCCTTGATGGATCGTGTTCGTCCGTGGTTGTACATGGCTGCGGTATTCGCTGGTCTTGGTTTGTTTTTCAAGGCTATCGTGGGAATAAACGGTTCCGATGGTAGTACTGCGTCTGATTCTTTACTGGTCCGGACGGAAGTCCCGACAACGGCTTTAGACGCTATTGAAGCGGAAGAAGATGAGGAGTATTTGGAGTATTTGGAAGCTCAATACGCTAATTATCTTTTAGAAGAGGAACTTTCCTATTCTGAATAAAGTTTAAAATAGTAATTTTATCGAAGATTTTTGTAATAATACTTGTATGAATAAAATATTTTTCATTACATTTGTAGCGATTTCGGTTCTACTCTCTTTCAATGCTACGGCACAAGAGAAGAAAGAGCAAAGACATTTTGATAGAGAAGCATTCGAAGCAAGGCGGAATGCTTTTATTACGGCTGAAGTTGGCCTTACACCTGAGGAAGCTGCACAATTTATTCCTTTATGCAATGAGTTGCGACAGAAAAAATTTGAGGTAGGTCGTGAATGTCGTAAGTTATCAAAAGAAATTCGACATAAGGAGAATCCGACAGATGCTGATTATAACAAAGTGATAGACGAATGTCTGGATGTTGAGATAAAAGAGGCACAGTTGGAAAAAGAGTATTTTGAGAGATTCAAGAAGATACTTTCTCCCGAAAAGGTCTATAAATACCGAAATGCGGAATATAAGTTTGTCCGGAATTTTATGAAGAGTGGTCGGGACAACAAGAAGGAAGAGAAACAGAAAAAGTAAAATATTATCATTATTTGTGTTTTTTGTTTAGATTTAGTTTTGGCGTTTAAGTTAAGGGAGGGGTGGCG
The DNA here is from genome assembly GCF_001915675.1 of Parabacteroides sp. merdae-related_45_40. NCBI lineage: Bacteria > Pseudomonadati > Bacteroidota > Bacteroidia > Bacteroidales > Tannerellaceae > Parabacteroides > Parabacteroides sp. merdae-related_45_40. The sequence continues at coordinate 78,994 of NZ_MNQY01000047.1, forward strand.
ACGTGATGTCGGTTCCCCTTTTGTTTTGCCCTTATCCTTGCTTTATAAGCCTTTGGCCTTGGCCTCATTCCACAGTTGATCCATTTCCTCCAATGTCATATCTTTCAAGGAACGACCTTCTTGGATCGTATGTTCCTCCAGATAATTAAAACGGCGGATAAACTTCTGGTTCGTGCGTTCCAATGCGTTGTCCGGGTTTATTTTGTATAGGCGGGCAGCGTTGATCAAGCTAAAGAAGAGATCTCCGAACTCAGCTTCCATCTTATCTGCGTCCATCCTGTCTATCTCGGTTTTCAACTCATTAAATTCCTCCTGTACCTTATCCCATACTTGATCCCGTTGTTCCCAGTCGAAACCTACGTTACGGGCCTTATCTTGGATACGATGCGCTTTTACTACGGATGGGAGGGAAGCGGGAACACCTTCCAGCACGGTTTTGTTACCCCCCCTTTCTTTCAATTTAAGCTGCTCCCAGCTTTGCTCTACCTTTTGGGCGGTATCGGCGGAGGTATCTCCGAATACGTGTGGATGGCGGTAAATCAGTTTCTGGCAAAGGCTGTCGCAGACATCCTTGATATCGAAAGCTTCTTTTTCCTCGCCGATCTTGGAGTAAAAGACGATGTGCAATAACAGGTCTCCTAATTCCTTTTTTATGTTTGTGTTATCCTCACGCATCAGGGCCTCGCATAATTCATAGGTTTCCTCGATCGTATTCGTGCGGAGGCTCTCGTTTGTCTGTTTACGATCCCATGGGCATTTTACTCGTAATTCATCCAGAATGTCGAGTAATTGCCCGAAGGCTTCCATCTTCTCTTCTCTAGTTGCCATATTATTTACTTATTCGATAATGATTGTAAAAGAAAGAGGGCCGGGTTCTACCCTGCCCTCTGTATGTGTTTTATTGTTGTTCTTTCTTGAATTCTTTCAATCCGTTTTGAAGGAACTGGATGTATTTGGAAACATCCTCATTGAATGCGTATGAAGGTCCGAGCGGCTGTCCCTCGTCATTCAATAAGATGTAGAATGGCTGGGCGTTAGAACCGAACTTGCTTCGTTGCAAATAACTCCATTTATCACCGATCGTCTTCAGCTTACGAGTCTTTCCGTTCTCTTGGATCTCGATGGGTTGCGGGAGTTTCGTCTTATCGTCTACCATGAGAGTGATTAGCACGTAATCATTTTCTAGCATTTGCTTCACCTTAGGATCCGTCCAAACGGAAGCCTCCATCTTACGGCAGTTTACGCAACCGAAACCGGAGAAGTCGATCATGACGGGTTTATTTACCTTCTTGGCATAAGCCATACCGGATTCATAATCGTCGAATGCGGCGTGTACCTCGTTTTTGTATAGATTGAAATCTTGTGTATACAACGGAGGAGCGAATGCGCTGATCGCCTTTAACGGAGCGCCCCAAAGTCCCGGAACCATGTAAATGGCGAAAGCGAAAGAGATAATCGCCATAAACAGACGAGGAACAGATACATATTTTACTTCGCTATCATGGCTAAACTTGATCTTTCCTAATAAATAAACACCCAATAAGCTGAAGATCACGATCCAAAGCACGATAAAAGCCTCACGGTCTAGTAAACGCCAACCATACGCTAAGTCCGCTACGGAAAGGAACTTCAAAGCCAATGCCAACTCCAAGAAGCCCAATACGACCTTCACTGAATTCAACCATCCGCCGGATTTCGGCATACTTTGCAGCATATTCGGGAAGATGGCGAAGACACTGAACGGGATGGATAACGCCAAGGCGAAACCAAACATACCGATAGCCGGTCCTACCGCCGTACCCATAGAAGCTGCCTGTACCAACAAGGTTCCGATAATCGGACCCGTACAAGAGAAAGATACCAATACCAACGTAAACGACATAAAGAAAATACTCAATATACCGGTCGTTGAATCGGCCTTGCTATCCAATTTACTGGTCCATGACGCAGGTAATACCAGCTCGAAGGCTCCGAAGAAGGAGACTGCGAATACTACCAGCAACAAGAAGAACAGGATATTAAAGATCGCGTTCGTTGATAAATCATTCAATGCGCTCGCTCCGAAGATACCGGTAATTAACAAGCCCATAACCAAATAGATTACGATAATAGATAATCCATAGGTGATAGCGTCGCGAATCGCTTTCTTACGATCTTTCGTACGTTTCAGGAAGAAGCTAACCGTCATAGGGATCATCGGCCAAACGCAAGGAGTCAATAAGGCGATCAAACCACCTAAGAAACCTGCGAAGAAGATGAATAACCAAGAGGTATCTGCCGCCGATACCGTAGAATCACCGAACGCTTTCAATTGGTCGATCACCGGAGACCAAAGATTCGGGCTATCGGTTAAGCTGTCGGACGCTTTGGGAGATGTCATAGCCGGTGTCTCTTTAGCGGCAGGGTCCGGAGTGTTCAACTCGCTAGCATCTTCCGCTACGACTTGCGTATCCGGCTGTATGGCCGTGGCGTCCTCTTTATCCACCTCTGTAGTCGAGCTGTTAGCTGCCAGAGCTGGATCTAGATGGATACTTTTCTTATCGAAAGAGAAAGGTATTTGATCTGGGGGAAGGCAAGTCTCGTCATTACAAGCCATAAATTCCACCTCGCCCTCTACCTTGAATTTAGCGGGATCGGTAATTTTTAGTTTTTGGATGAACGATACCGTACCCGGATACCAACGAAGGTTCATGGCGAATTGCTCGTCGTAAACCGTGGTCGGCTTTACAGAAGGAACCGGTTGGCCAATCAGTTCAGCTCCATTCAATGTCTCGAATGTGAAAGATGTAGATACAGGACCTCCTTCCGGCAGGTTCATGTCATACAGGTGCCAACCTTTGTCCGCCGTGGCGGTAAAGACGATCTCTTTCTCGGGTGCGCCACCCTTGTCGTCTAGTTTAATTTTCCATTTGACAGGCGTAAGTATTTGTGCCTGCGCTACCAGCGCTAATAGCGCTAGCATGATCGAACTGATGAGTTTCTTCATTTTTATTATTTATTGCTAAAGTTACTTTGCTGTTGATGAAAAGATCTCCGGAATCCGGGTCTCAAAACGCATTTCCTCTCCCGTTACCGGGTGGATAAAACAGAGTTTACGGGCATGAAGCATCAAACGTCCCGCAGGATTCGTCTCCGCTCCATATTTGGTGTCGCCGGCTACCGGGTGACCGATAGATTGCATCTGGGCGCGGATTTGGTTCTTACGTCCCGTTTCCAGTTCCAGTTCCAGAAGCGAATAGCTATTGTTCGTTTGTAACAGTCGGTAGCGTGTGATCGCTTCCTTCCCGTCACCATCTTGTGTCACGTACACTTGCATATGCTTGTTCTCCACGAGGTTGGATACGATCAAATCCGTGTCTTTCTCCGGCCGTCCCTCTATCACGGCCACGTAGGTCCGTTGCGTGATAGCCTCGCTCCAGTTGGACTGTAGTTGCTCTTTTACCTTCTGGTTCTTGGCGAACATCATGATACCCGATGTGTCTCGGTCCAGACGGTGCAAGACGAATATCTTGTTGCGAGGGTCGCATTCTTTCAAGTAATCGCTCAGGATACGGTAGGCCGTACGCTCTTTGATACGATCGGTAGATACGGATAGCAAACCTTCCCGCTTGTTGATCACGATGAGGTCATCATCTTCCCAAACAATTCTAAGTAACGGATTGTTGAATTCCACCTTCCCTCTTCCATAGTTGATCCCGACCGTATCGTTAGGGTTCAGCGGGGCATCGAACTGCCGGGTGACTTTCCCGTTTACCGAGATCTGTCCCCTGCTCAATAATCCTTTCACGGATGAACGGCTTTGTTCTTTTAATAACTCGAACAGGAAAGGTAGCAAAGTGTTACTTTCACCCACCGTTACCTGTCGTTCTTTAGAGGGTTTACGTCGATTATCCCCTCCTTTATACTCAGATCGCTTTCTCATATCTATTTTTTATAGTACGCGAAGATACAGGCATTTACGCGAAACTGCAATAGCGTGGAATAGAAAAACCGTTATAAATAGTTTGCTTGTTATAGGAATAAACCTTCAAATCCCCGGATGTAAAAGTAATTGCCATTCACTCTATTTTCAAAATAGCGGCGTGGTCTTTATAAATCACGTCGTGATCTGTATAAACCACGACTTGGTCTGTACAAACCATGTCGTGGTTTATAGAATAGTGGCGTATCCGAGAGAGAATGCCTATTGTCTCGGCCGACTATATTTCCCGATGCTCAGCGTTTTTTGTCTATATTTTTTGTACTTTCGCGGATCGAGAAATGTGTAAAGACTAATTAGTTATAAAAATATGGAAATCGCTAGTAAGTACAATCCCGCTGAAGTAGAGGGGAAGTGGTATCAGTATTGGTTGGATAACGGCTTCTTTAAGTCAAAGCCAGACGGCCGTGAGCCGTATACGATTGTAATCCCGCCCCCTAACGTCACCGGCGTATTGCACATGGGACATATGCTTAACAATACGATCCAAGATATCTTGGTTCGCCGTGCCCGTATGATGGGTAAGAACGCTTGTTGGGTACCGGGTACGGACCATGCCTCGATCGCTACGGAGGCGAAGGTAGTGAATCGTTTGGCCGGGCAAGGAATCAAGAAAACCGATCTGACGCGCGACGAGTTCTTGCGGCACGCTTGGGAATGGAAAGAGGAGCATGGCGGTATCATCTTGAAGCAGCTTCGTAAATTGGGGGCTTCCTGCGATTGGGATCGTACGGCGTTCACGATGGACGAGAAACGTTCGGAAAGCGTCATCAAGGTTTTTGTCGATCTATATAAGAAGGGCTTGATCTACCGGGGCGTGCGTATGGTGAATTGGGACCCTAAGGCGCTGACGGCCCTGTCCGATGAGGAGGTTATCTATAAGGAAGAGCATAGCAAGTTGTACTATCTTCGCTATAAGATCGTAGGCGAGGAGGGATATGCCATAGTTGCTACTACCCGTCCGGAGACGATTATGGGAGATACAGCGATGTGTATCAACCCGAACGACCCGAAGAACCAACATCTGAGAGGAAAGAAAGTGATCGTTCCGCTGGTAGGCCGTGAGATTCCGGTGATCGAGGATGATTACGTGGATATAGAGTTCGGTACGGGCTGTTTGAAAGTGACCCCCGCGCACGATGTAAACGACTATATGCTGGGCGAGAAATATAATTTGCCTTCTATTGATATATTCAACGATAACGGTACGCTTAGCGAGGCCGCCGGCCTGTACGTGGGCATGGATCGTTTCGATGTCCGCAAGCAGATCGAGGAAGACTTGCGTAACGCCGGTCTTTTGGAGAAGGTAGAGGCTTACGAGAACAAGGTGGGTTTCTCGGAGCGTACGAACGTGCCTATCGAACCGAAATTGTCTATGCAATGGTTCTTGAAGATGGAACATCTAGCCCAGATCGCCTTGGAGCCGGTCATGAAGGACGATATCAAGTTCTATCCGCCGAAGTTCAAGAACACCTACCGCCATTGGATGGAGAATATCAAGGACTGGTGTATCAGCCGTCAGCTTTGGTGGGGACACCGTATCCCGGCTTACTTCTTGCCGGAAGGTGGTTACGTGGTAGCCGAGACGGAAGAGAAAGCTTTGGAACTGGCGAAAGAGAAATGTGGTAACCCGAATCTGACCATGTCTGATTTGCGTCAGGACGAGGACGTATTGGATACTTGGTTCTCCTCTTGGTTGTGGCCGATCTCCCTGTTCGACGGTATCAATAACCCGGATAACGAGGAAATCAATTATTACTATCCGACCAGTGATTTGGTAACCGGACCGGATATCATCTTCTTCTGGGTAGCCCGTATGATTATGGCCGGCTATGAGTACAGAGGGAAAATGCCGTTCAAGAGCGTCTACTTTACGGGTATCGTTCGCGATAAGCTGGGACGTAAGATGTCCAAATCTTTAGGAAACTCTCCCGATCCGTTGCAATTGATCGAGCAATACGGTGCGGACGGCGTGCGTATGGGCTTGATGCTTGCGGCTCCTGCCGGAAATGATATTCCTTTCGATGATGCTTTGTGTGAGCAAGGACGTAACTTCAATAATAAGATATGGAATGCTTTCCGCTTGGTGAAGGGCTGGACGGTAGACGATACGATCGCTCAGCCGGAGGCTTCCGCTATCGCCGTGAAATGGTTCAAGACGCAGTTGGATAAGACGATTGCCGAGGTAGACGACTCTTTCAGTAAATATCGTCTGAGCGAAGCGATGATGGCTGTCTATAAATTGTTCTGGGATGAGTTCTCCTCATGGTATCTGGAGATGGTAAAACCGGGGTATCAGCAGCCGATCGACAAGGCTACTTATGAGGCTACGTTAGGTTTCTTCGATGCCTTGCTTCGTTTGCTTCATCCTTTCATGCCGTTTATTACCGAGGAATTATGGCAAGCCCTTGAGCCTCGCAAGGAAGGTGAGAGCTTGATGGTTGCCCAAATGCCGGAAGTAGCTGTTGCGGATAGCGCTTATTTGGATGCTTTCGAGATCGTGAAAGAGATCGTTGGTGGTGTCCGTACCATTCGTTTGCAAAAGAATATACCGAATAAGGATGCGCTGGAATTGCAGATCGTGGGTGAGCACAATGAGGCGTTCAACGCCGTAATCGCTAAGATGTGCAATCTCTCTTCCATCTCCAAGGTAGAGGAGAAAGCGGCCGGTGCTGTATCGTTCTTGGTCCGTACGACTGAATATGCCGTACCTTTAGGCAATCTGATCAATGTGGAGGAAGAGTTGGCTAAGCTTCAAGAAGAATTGAAATACCAAAAAGGTTTCTTGGCTTCTGTCATGAAGAAATTAGGCAATGAGAACTTCGTGAGCAAAGCCCCGGCGAAAGTAATCGAGATGGAGAAGAAAAAGCAAGCCGATGCCGAATCGAAGATTAAGTCTATCGAGGAAAGTATCGCTGCCTTGACAAAATAAATAGAACGGCCGTTTCTTTGAAATAAGAGCCTATATCAATCTTTTTTTGGTTGATATAGGCTTTTTGTTGTATAAGTTGAAAATGTGATATTAAACTTGTTTATGTTGATGTCTTGGCATTTAAATTTTTATTAACTTGCCGGGCATTGAATAATGGATAGTCGTGCTAACTTTTCAAGGTATATATGAAGAGATTGTTTTTTATTGGTTGTTGGACGTTGATTCTAACTTTGCTTATTCCGGATAGGGCGAAAGGTGACACGTTTGTCGATAGCTTACGAAGAGAAATCAAGGTTTTGCCGGATAGTAGTAAACTAATACGCTTGAACGAATTACTTTATGCCAATACGCATAACAAAGTATATAAAGTATATGCGGATTTGCTACTAGAAGAGGCACAGAGGCAACGTAACGATTATTACAAAGGAAATGCCTTACTATTCTTGATGCGTTATTACTATATGCAAGATCCGGATAGCTTGCGAATATATTTGAAAATAGCGGAACCCCTTTTCATCGCGACAAACCGGATCGAGGAATTATGTAGGGCGAAAGGATGGAATATCTATTCTTTAGCGAATGAGGGGATGCAGGGATTGGTAATCCGGGAGGTGGATAGCTTGAGGAATCTTGCGACCTATTTTAATTATCCGGATGGGGTGGATATGGCAAACCAAGCTTTAGCGAATTTCTATTTTAATATAGGATTGGATGAGGAGGGTATTCAATTAAGCCGGGAGATCTTATCTCGCATGGAAGAACGTAATGCCTCTAGGATGCGTTGGTATTACGTGTTACGGCTGTTGCTTACGAAGGATTTGCGATTGGAGTATTTGAATAAATTGGATTCTTGCATACAAGAGTGCGAGAAAGAGGACATTACTCAATTGGATGCGGAACATACTGTCGCTTTTTTAAAAGATCGCTATCATTATTACTCGGCCCAGTATTACGTGGCGGAAAAAGAGCCTTCCTTGGTTTATCAGCACTTGAGGATGATGGAGGATATCGAAAAGAAGAATAATATGAATGCCGAGCAAATCCTGCCTCAATTCCTTTGGATGAATTATTACGCTTTAGCGGGGAAATATGAGAAGGCCATTGATTTGGCGAACAAATTGGAACTAATGCTCTTGGATAAGAAACGCTTTAGTGATTGGGTCTCAGTGGAGGATTTTAAGGCGGATCTCTATTATAAGCTTGGAAGAGGGATGGAAGCGGCTAGGGCTTACAGAGATTCTAAAGAAGTGCACGACTCGATTATGCGGGTAAAATATTACGAGGATTTAGCGAAGTTGAAAACCCAACGAGAGGTGGAAAAACTAGAGATACAAAGTAAGAAACTGGAGCTAGAGGCGGAAAAGTCGCGTGTCCGTATCTTGATGCTTCGAGGAGGATTTGTCTTGGTGTTGTTACTATGTGCGGGCTTGGGTATAGTCGCCTATGCCCGTCATCGTGCGGGGATACGATTAAAGATCGCAAAAGAGAAAGCGGAGGAGGCGGATCACCTGAAATCTGCGTTCTTGGCAAACATGAATCATGAGATCAGGACGCCATTGAACGCCATCGTCGGATTCTCGCAGGTGATCGCCGATGAGGAAGATGCGGAAACTCGTCATGAACTCTCCAATATTATACAAAGTAATAATGAATTGTTGCAACGCTTGATAGAAGACGTATTGGATATATCGAAAATCGAGTCGAATACGTTGACTTTCGTTTTGGCGAATCATGAAATGAAGGCTTTAATGAAAGATATCTATAGTATCATTTTATTACGTATGCCCGAAAATGTAGAACTTCGATTGGATGATTGCCAACCTTTTACGCTTTATACCGATCGGAGTAGATTAACGCAAGTCCTCACTAATTTATTGACGAATGCTATCAAGCACACGAAAAAAGGTTATATTTGCTTCGGGTATGACGTGACGGAGCAGGAAATCCGCTTTTATGTGACGGATACAGGCGAGGGAATCCCGGACGACCAATTGGAACGGGTTTTCGATCGTTTTGTCAAGTTGACGCAATGGACCAATGGAGTCGGCTTGGGATTGGCTATCTCCAAGGCTTTGGTCACAAAGCTCGGCGGTCGTATAGAAGTGACTTCCCAGCAAGGGGTAGGCTCTACCTTTAGCGTTATTTTCCCAAGATAAACAGTATACATTATATATAATATTGTAATAGACCATGAAACACTCAAGACGTACATTTTTTAAACAAGGATTGGCGGGTGCCCTTTTATTAGGTACCTCCACGATCGCCCGGGCCGCTTTGCCGGACCCTGTAAAGCCAAAAGCCCCGAAGGCCGTAAATCCATTCCATCTGGGAATGGCGGGATATACTTTCGTTAATTTTGATTTAGATACGACGTTGAAGACGTTGGAACGATTAGATATCCATTATCTTTGCATCAAGGATTTCCATTTGCCGTTGAATAGTACGGATGAGCAGATTCGGGCTTTTCATGATAAATGCGCTGCCCATAAAGTGACGGGATATGCCGTAGGTCCTATTTATATGAAGAGCGAGGAAGAGATAGACCGTGCGTTTGATTATGCGAAGCGGGTAGGAGTGAAGTTGATCGTCGGTGTCCCGAATTACGAGCTTTTACCCTATGTGGATAAAAAAGTGAAGGAGTATGATTTCCATTACGCCATCCACTTGCACGGTCCTGATATTAAGACGTATCCCGACGCTACGGACGTTTGGGAGCATACGAAGGATTTAGACCCCCGTATCGGTATGTGTCTGGATGTCGGACATGACTTGCGAAACGGCTGTGATCCTGTGGCCGACTTGAAGAAATACCATACCCGGGTGTTTGATATGCATATCAAGGACGTGACGGATTCTTCGAAGGCGGGAGTCGGGATCGAGATCGGTCGTGGAAAGATCGACTTCCCTGCGCTGATCCGTATGATGCGGGAAGTTAATTACACGGGAATGTGTAGCTTGGAATACGAGAAAGACATGAAAGACCCATTCTTGGGGATCGCGGAGTCTATCGGCTATTTCAAGGCTGTGAGTGATTTGACATAATGTGGGGGCGTAAATCGCCCCCTTTTAAATAGATGAAGATGAGAAGCATTCTTTTTATAGGCATAGCGGGTTTGTTGTCCGCTTGTAGCACGATTAATTATGTAGGTATCGAGACGTATAATCCTGCGGAGGTGACGTTTCCTGAGAATGTCGCTAAGGTACTTATCGTAAACAATGCCGTTCCCCAACCGGAGGATGCGGGTTACGAATACACCTTGCAGGGAGAAAAGCAGGATACTTGCAAAGCGAAAGCGGATAGTGCGCTGTTTGACGCTTGCCGTACTTTAGGGGAGGCTATCGTGGAGGCTTCTTATTTTAACGACGTATTGCTTTACCATGATGCGGTTCGAAAAGATAATCAGGCGTTTCTGGATACGAAACTTACCCAAGGGCAAGTAGCGTCGCTATGCGATGAGACCGGTGCCGATGCGGTTATCTCCATCGACCGCTTGCTGTTCGATATGAAGAAAAGCGTAGGTACCTTGGGCGAAGGGTATGTAATGGGAATGATCGACGTGCAGATGGCTGGCGTGATACGCAGTTACGTTCCCGATCGTGAGGCTCCACTGGCGACGGTACATATGAAAGATAGTATTTATTGGGCGGAAAGTGCGGATTATATGCCGATCTTGGATAAGGTATTGCCCTCTCCGGAGAATGCTTTGCGTGGGGCCGGTAAATATTTCGGGGCGAAGGTCTACGCTAATTTTGTTCCTCATTGGGAGAAGGAGACTCGTTGGTACTTTACCGGAATGGGTTCACGTTGGAAAGAGGCTTCCGCTTATGCGGCTAATGAGAAATGGGATATGGCGGAAGATCGTTGGTCCGGGCTTTACCGGGGTACGGAAAACTGGAAAAGCCGGGCGAAGGCGGCCTCTAATCTGGCCCTATGCCATGAGATGAGAGGAGATTTAAAAGAAGCCTATGAGTGGGCTCATAAATCATACGATTTATTCAAGCGTAATAGTGGTGATAATGATAAGAGTACCAAATTATTGGAACTCTATGTGCAGGCGTTGGCCGAACGAATTCGTTCCGATAAGAAACTAAATGTGCAATTTGGTGAGGATTAACGGCGTTATTCGGTGAATTATTATTACTTTTGACGCATATTCGAATAAAGGAGAATTAATATATGAACGCAAATATAGCAAAGGTTCAATCCCTCATCGAGAATGCTTTTACGTCGGCTATTGAAAAGCTGGCCAAGGATGAGTCCGGTAATTTTATAAGCGACTTATATGTGCAGGCCGATGCGGAAAGCGGGGAACTGCAAATTTATGATGATGAGGAGCATTTGATCGAAAAGATCGTTATCTTCGATTGGGTGAACTCGAACGAGGAGGAGAACGCATTCAATAAGCGGGTTGCCGCTTCGGTGAAGGCGGTCCTTACGATCTTATCCACCAAGAATATTTTTGACGCTCCCCGGTTCATGAAACCTCTTTCTGTTAGCTTGACTGATGAAGATTTTGTTGTGATAGAGGAACTTCTCTTCATAGACGATGATGTGCTTCGTCTGGACGATCCTCTATTAAAAGATTTAGATGCGGATTTAGATGATTTTTTAGCGAATCTTCTTGCAGATGTCAAATAAACCCTGTATCTTTGCGCCCGAAATAAAGAAACAAATGTTGCCGAAATAGCTCAGCTGGTAGAGCAACGCATTCGTAATGCGTAGGTCGCCGGTTCAAGTCCGGCTTTCGGCTCTTTATGATAAGGTAGCTATCGTAATGGTAGCTGCCTTTTTTTGTGTTGATAATACATACCATTTACATACAATTAACTCCTCGATAGGGCTCCAAGTTTAGATGTCCTACCTTTAATTCCGGACAGAAGAACGACCTCATGTCTACCCCCCCCCTAGATATATTCATTAAGTTTACCTTGCATTTAATAAGCCATAAGTTCTTTCCAATTCAAACGATTTAGTAACTTTGCATTATAGTCCGTCACACCTAAGGCGTTAGGTCACTGATGGAGGACATATTTAGTTAACGAAGTGCGTTTGACATATTATCCTATCGTGAAATCTCGACAATTTCAATCTCTAAGGATAATAGGCAAGAACGTCCTCGCTCGCTATGTTGTTATATACCTTTCCACATTGTGAAAGGACAATATACTCCATAGGGGCGTAGGGCTATTGTTTATTACTTAGAGATGGGCAGTCGAGAGCCTCACGATGGTAGTATTCAGTAGTTCCTGCGCCTTTTTTGTGTTTAATAGCTTACCAGAGGGAACTGGTAAGCAACTTTAAATTTTGTCTTATGGGATTATTCACTTTTGTAGAACGAATTTCCTTATTGTACGATTGTAGAGCCATTATGAAATTGATGGTGAAACTTCAAAGGTGTTCTGACAGACAAGGTGGAATTATGCCTTGAGGTGGAGAAAAGGGTACAAGCCTTATCCTGTAAAGGCGATAAGATGCTAGATGCGGCTCTGAGCGTTATCATACCAATTCAAGGCAGGGATAACGACCTATATTCCTTCTTGCTAATAGTGAGGGAAGAGCTGGATTCATTCAGCAAATGTTGGTGTGCAGGTATGATCTGTTAGTACTATAAAACTGCAGAAAATAATCCGAAGATTATTTGTATAATAATCTTTGGATTATTAGATTTGTGCTGTCAACCCAAACGAGTATTAACGATAAATTTTAAGTCGATGACAAAAGAAGAGCGAGAGAAGCTCGTTCAACAAATGGAAAACCTAAAGTTGCTTTTTGAATTCCATACAGGGAATCGAGTAATAAAAGGAGATCCAGAGTTCGAGCAATATATCAATGATATTTTGGATATGATTGCGGAGATCGAAGAAAAACTAAAAAACTGAGTAATAAACAAGACCCCTCTTTTGGGGGGATAAAAATAATATATTTATGAGAGACTTATCAAAATTTTTACCAACTGCGGACATGCAGGCTGATTTTGAAAAGTTCCAAAGTCTGTCTCCCGAGGAGCGTGCGATGTTTCAAGAAGAGCGTGCCCGTAAGATGGAATCAATGCCCGGGGAAGAACGTGAGGCTTTTGTCGATTCTACTCGTGAAGGATTACGTGCGATTAAGAATGAATTGCAGGATGTTAAACTTGCTTTGGAATTAGGAGATATCGCGAATGCAATCTCTTTGAGTTATATAGCGAAGGCTTATTTTGGAAAAAGTAAGAACTGGCTTTACCAGCGTTTAAATGGAAATAAGGTTAATGGTAAACCCGCTCAATTTACGGAAGAGGAACGTAAACGTTTTGCGGAAGCTCTGCTGGATTTGAGTAAGAGGATAAATGAAACTGCGCTTAAGTTTGCTTAAGCTCGAAGTGTTTGACAATAATTTTGGCCCTGCTTTATTTTAAAGTGGGGCTTTCTTGTTTTTCTCGTAAGGTTTCCTCATTTTTACATTGCACAATATTATTTTCTAGGTGTTGTAAACCAATTACAATTGGCCTTGATTTTATTGGGCTAGGATTAATAATATATTGTAGTTTCCCTTAAAAATAACCTTTATGCAAAACTATACACAACAGCCTTCTGTTTCAAGAGTTATTCCTCCTTCACAAAAAATAAATAAATGTGTGGGTATAGAAGAGTTTTAAACTAAATGCCGCATGTCTTAACTGATTACCCAGAATATGTGACTATGACAAGAGGTTGGCTGATACCTAATACACCAATACCTGCTAAGCCTCATAGAGAGTATCAATGACAAAAGGGAATACCCGTTGCTGGATATTCCCTAAATGTTTGATATATGCTAAATTGTGGAGCATATCGGACTCGAACCGATCACCTACAGACTGCCAGTCTGTCGCTCTAGCCAGATGAGCTAATGCCCCGTCTTGTTAATTCATGTGCAAATATAAGGCTTTTCTTGATATATGCGCTATCTTTGTATAAGAAATTTCAAGAGAAAGGAAAGAAGATGATAGTTTATAATACGACTTTTCATATCCATAAGGATATCGTGGATGAGTGTCTGGAATATTTGAAGAATAGTTATATACCGAAAGCCTCCGAGAGCGGTATCCTTTATAGTCCTTATTTGAGACGGATCTTGGATTCGCGGAATGAGGAAGGTGAAAGTTTTTCCGTACAGTTTCATACGAGGGATATCGATTCGTTGAATGAGTGGGTGCGTAAGGAAGGCGGAGCCTTGCAGCAAGATTTGATAGGACGTTATAAAGAGAAGATCGCTGGATTCTCTACCCTGTTGGAAGATATAGAGCTACCTAAATGATCAAGGACCGTATTATATTAGGCATAGACCCCGGTACGATCGTGATGGGATACGGAATCTTGAAGATCGAGGGGAATAAACCGAAGCTGGAAGCTATGGGAATCCTGCAATTGAATAAATATGAGGATCATTATCTCCGTCTGCGTAAGATATTCGAACGGGTCTTGGCCTTGATCGATCAATACCATCCGGATGAGTTGGCTATCGAGGCGCCTTTCTTCGGGAAGAACGTACAGAGTATGTTGAAACTCGGAAGGGCACAAGGAGTAGCGATGGCGGCGGCTTTAGAGCGGGATGTCCCGATCTTCGAGTACGCCCCTCTAAAAATCAAGCTCTCGATCACGGGGAATGGAAATGCGGCGAAAGAACAAGTGGCCGGCATGCTACAACGCTATCTGAAGATACCGGATGAGTCTATGCTTCCGCAATTGGACGCTACGGATGGGTTGGCGGCGGCTGTTTGTCATTATTTCCAAACCAATAATCCGATCTCGGAAAAGAAGTATAAGGGATGGAAGGATTTTATCGCTAAGAACCCCGGGAAAGTCCGCTGATATGAGCTTAAAAAACATAGTTATGAAATTCTCAAACCATAACTAAGGTTCAAAGAATTCATAACTATGTTTTTATTTAGCCTAAACTGACCTTATTCTTATACGATACCTTGAGCCATCATAGCTTTCGCTACTTTCATGAAGCCTGCGATATTCGCGCCTTTTACATAATTGATATATTCGCCATCTTTACCGTGAGCTACGCATTGTTCGTGGATTGCGCTCATGATCTGATGTAATTTAGCGTCTACCTCGGCGGCGGTCCATGAGATATGCATAGCGTTCTGAGTCATCTCTAATCCGGAAGTAGCTACACCACCGGCGTTGACAGCCTTACCCGGAGCGAATAACTGCTTATGCTCGATGAACAAGTCTACAGCCTCAGCCGTACAACCCATGTTAGAAACCTCAGCTACGCACAAAGTCTTGTTCTCGATCAACTTACGAGCGTCAGCCTCGTTCAACTCATTCTGGGTAGCGCATGGCAAGGCTATATCTACTTTTTGTTCCCAAGGTTTCTTGCCGGGATAGAAGGTAGAGCCCGGGAATTCGTCTGCGTAAGGAGCTACGATATCATTTCCGGAATTACGCAATTCCAACATATAGTCGATCTTCTCGCCGGAGATACCCGCCGGATCATAGATATATCCGTCAGGACCAGAGATAGTAACCACTTTAGCGCCCAACTCGGTTGCCTTTGTAGCGGCACCCCAAGCCACGTTGCCGAAACCGGAGATGGCGACCGTCTTGTCCTTGATATCGATTCCGTGAGTCTCCAACATTTGATGTACGAAATAAAGAGCGCCGAAGCCGGTAGCTTCCGGACGAAGGATAGAACCTCCGAACTCCATGCCCTTACCCGTGAACGTGCCTGTGTTCTCGCGAGCCAATTTCTTGTACATACCGTACATATAACCTACCTCACGGCCACCTACGCCTATATCGCCAGCCGGAACATCCCTGTCCGGACCAAGATTACGCCATAATTCAAGAATAAACGCTTGGCAGAAACGCATGATCTCGGCATCGCTCTTTCCTCTCGGAGCGAAATCGGAACCACCTTTGCCACCACCCATCGGAAGGGTTGTCAAAGCGTTTTTAAATGTTTGCTCGAATCCTAAGAATTTCAAGATAGACAAGTTAACGGACGGGTGGAAACGGATACCTCCCTTGTACGGGCCGATTGCGTTGTTGAACTGAACACGGTATCCCAAGTTAACTTGTATCTCACCTTTATCATCTACCCAAGGCACACGGAAAGTGAAAATACGTTCCGGCTCAACTAGGCGTTCAATGATTTTCGCTTTCTCAAATTCCGGATGTTGGTTGTACACTTCCTCAATTGATAAAAGCACTTCTTTTACTGCTTGCAAATACTCCTTTTCTCCCGGATGTTTTGCCTCTAGCGCTGATAAAATAACTTCAGTCTTCATAGCATTTATATTCTTTAAAAGGATAACATTCTGTTGGCAAATGTAGGTAATTCTTTGGAATGACCAAGAGTTTCGCTTACTTTTTATCAGTGAAAACCTAAAAATCTTCAGTTAGAGTCAGAATGCGTACTTTCATGTTTCAATAGTTATTATTTTTCCTTACATTTGACTCGAATAATTCTATCAGAATCTATTATGAGCAGTATACCGAACTTAAAAGACTTGGTGTTCAGAGACACCCCGTTTGCAAATCTAATGAATAAGCGTATATATAATGTATTGCTTATCGCTACGAAATATGATTCCTTCATGCTGGAAGATGACGGGCGTGTAGATGAGCAGATATTTAACGAATATACTTCCTTAAGCCTCCGTTACCCACCCCGGTTTACGCAGGTGACTACCGAGGAGGAGGCTTTGAATGAGTTGAAGAACCGGAACTTCGAATTGATCATTTGCATGCCGAATATGGATAACCGGGATATATTCGCTGCGGCGAGCGAGATAAAGGTGCATTATCCGAATATCCCGATCGTTGTATTGACTCCTTTCTCGAAAGAGGTGTCTAAGCGGATCGCCAACGAGGATCTGAGTGCTATCGATTATGTGTTCAGCTGGTTGGGTAACTCGGAGTTGTTACTGGCGATTATCAAGTTGATCGAGGATAAGATGAACGCTCCGGACGATACGGCCAGCGTGGGCGTACAGATCATCTTGTTGGTGGAGGATTCCATTCGTTTCTATTCGTCCGCTTTGCCTCATTTATATAAGTTCGTGCTGGAGCAAAGCCAGATGTTCGCGAAGGAGGCGTTGAACGATCACCAGCGTACGTTGCGTATGCGTGGCCGTCCGAAGATCAAATTGGCCCGGAATTACGAGGAGGCAGTACGTATTTTTGATCAGTATCGGGATAATATGTTGGGTATTATCTCGGATATGAGTTTTATGCACAATGGCGTGAAAGATCCGTATGCCGGTTATAAGTTCGGACAGTATGTACGGAAAACGGGTTTGATCATTCCTTTCGTGTTGGAGTCTTCGGAGGCCAGCAACCATATATATGCGAAGGAACTGAACGCCTCGTTTATCGATAAGAATTCCAAGAGTTATCCGCAGGATTTGAAAAAGAAGATCATGCAGCGTTTCGGCTTCGGCGATTTCGTGATCCTGAATCCGCATACGAAAGAGGAGATCATGCGCATCAAGGATTTGAAAGACCTTCAAAAGAAAGTCTTCCAGATTCCCGACGACTCGCTGGTTTACCATCTCTCCCGGAATCATTTCTCCCGTTTCTTTTATTCTCGTGCCATGTTTCCACCCGCCGAGGTTTTGAAGCATGTGGACGTGAGTGACTATAAGGATATGGATGAGGCCCGGAAATTGATTTTCGACTTGATCGTGCAATATCGCCGGATGAAGAACACGGGTGTCGTGGCGGTTTATCAGAAGGATCGTTTTGATGAGTATAGTAATTTTGCCCGTATCGGCGACGGTTCGCTGGGAGGTAAGGGTAGAGGTCTTGCCTTTATCGGTGCGATGGTGAAGCGATACCCTAAGCTGGAGAGTGATAATTTTGCCGTGAATATCCCGAAGACGGTCGTGATCTGTACCGATATCTTCGACGAGTTCATGGAGACGAACGAGTTGTATCCGGTAGCGCTGGGCGATGCGGACGACGAGACGATCCTCCGGTATTTCTTGCGGGCCAGCTTGCCCTCCCGTTTAATCGAGGACTTGATGGCTTTCTTCGATGTGGTGAAAAGCCCGATCGCCGTGCGTTCCTCCAGCCTGCTGGAAGATTCGCATTATCAACCTTTCGCCGGGATCTATTCTACGTATATGGTACCTAAGATCGAGGAGAAATACGATATGCTCCGTACGGTGAGCGACGCTATCAAGGCGGTGTATGCCTCTGTCTTTTATAAGGATAGTAAGGCGTATATGACGGCTACCTCGAACTTGATCGATCAGGAGAAGATGGCTATCGTCTTGCAAGAAGTGGTGGGCTCCCGTTATAATGATCATTTCTATCCGACGATGTCGGGCGTGGCCCGTTCCTTGAATTTCTATCCGATCGGTAACGAGAAGGCGGAGGATGGGATTGCGAATATCGCCTTGGGATTGGGTAAATATATCGTCGATGGCGGGCAAACCTTGCGTTTCTCTCCCCGACATCCCCATAGTATCTTGCAGATGAGTACGATGGATTTCGCTCTTAGGGAAACGCAGACTCGTTTCTATGCCTTGGATTTGAAGAATATGGCGGAGGCTTTCTCGGTAGATGATGCCTTTAACTTGGTGAAGCTGGGCTTGAAGGAGGCGGACGCTGAGGGTTCCTTGAAATATATTGTCTCTACATACGATCCGTACGATCAGATTATCCGTGACGGTTATTATCCGGGCGGTCGTAAGATCCTTTCTTTCGTGAATATCCTACAGCATGACGTGTTCCCGCTGGCGGATACGTTGGATCAGATCTTACGGATCGGGCAGCAGGAAATGGGCCGTCCGGTAGAGATTGAGTTCGCTGTCAACATGGACCCGTCGGATCATACGAGGGCGACTTTCTATCTGTTGCAAATCCGTCCGATCGTAGATAATAAAGAGATTATGGACGAGGATCTGAGCTTGGTGAAGAACGAGGAAACCATCCTTTCTTCTACCAGTGTTTTGGGGCATGGCATCGTTGGCGATGTACAGGATATTATCTATGTAAAGACGGGCGCTTTTAATTCATCCAATAATCAGTTGATCGCTTATGAGATCGAGAAGATGAACCGTTCGTTTACCGATCAGGAGAAAGGATACGTATTAGTCGGCCCCGGTCGATGGGGGAGCAGCGACTCTTGGTTGGGTATCCCGGTGAAATGGCCGCATATCAGTAACGCACGGGTGATCGTGGAGTGCGGATTGGAGAATTATCGGGTAGACCCGAGTCAAGGTACCCATTTCTTCCAGAACCTGACTTCGTTCGGAGTGGGCTATTTTACGGTTAATCCATTTAAGGGAGATGGTTGGTTCGATGAGGCGTTCTTGAATGCGCAACCTGCCGTAGAGGAGACGGAATATCTTCGTCATGTACGTTTTGATGCTCCGATTACGATTAAGATGGATGGGAAGAAAAGTCTTGGCGTGGTATTGAAACCATAAAAAGATAGCGTTTCAAGAGAAGATAGTTGTTTGTGGATTTGCGAGACGAGCCGGTAAGACGGGTCTCGCGAATCCATTTTTTATTTCAAGTGGAAAGTGGCAAGAACCGCTTTGTGGTCGGTAGGCCAGATTCCAAGGGGAGTCATGATCGGGTCGGAGGTCTCTTCCGTCTCTCTTTGCCCACGGAGGATGTCACCTTTCGGACCGATGATACATACATCTGTAAGCGTTAATCCCTCGAATGGAGCATAATGGATGAAATCGATGCGATCTCTATCGTCCGCTTTCGGCGACCAAACCAATTTCTCTAAAGCGATATCCTTACAGTCTGCCGGGCAGGTAAGTCCCGGATGAGTTACAGGGTTCGGGAAGATCTCACGGTACGTATCTTTGAAGCCGTCTTTCTCCAGCATGACGGATACGTGCCAAGGAACAACCAATCCTTGGTGGTCTCTCATATCTTTGGTCGCCTCGGTCCAGTCCAGATGGGAAGGCTCGTTAAAGTCCCCTCCGAGGATAACGATCCGTCCGGCTTCCCGATCCTTTTTCGCCTCTTTCAGGAAGCAAGCGATAGCGTCGTCACGGACAGATTGCTCGTTCAACCATAGGAGTGTGTCCAGATTGGTGACAGGAGGTTCCTCGTCCCATGTATTTCCGTCGTATCCACGGGCATCGTAATAAGCGCAATTGCGATAATCCAGATGGGCGGTGTAAAGAGCTACCTCGGTATCGCCGATGTGGGTAATGGCCTTGTACATACTACCCCTGTCATCGTTCAAGGGATAGACGGTCGTGCTATCCGTGATCGGGTAGCGGCTTAACAGACCGGAATCCTCGGTGTAGAAAGAATAGTACGTTTGTCCTCTTTGCTGCAACGCTTCCACGATCCGGTCGCAAAAACGGGTCTGATGATAATTACGTACCTCGCTTAACGTAACGAAATCGGCGTTACTTCTTACGATCTCGTCAGCGATAGCGTCAAAGCCTCCTTTTACGACAGCGCCTTCCTGCCAGATGTTGAATTGAAGAACCTTGAAAGTCTTCTCTTGCTGGCAAGAGCTGAGGCCCAGCGCGATCAACAAGAGTAAGTAGATAAAACTAGTTTTTTTCATGTGTGAAATATTTTGTTAGATGTTTTGTCGTAGCCATTCCTCGGCGGCGGCCAAGGTTTCCGGCTTGCCGATATCCAATAGTTTTAGGTTATCCGCCATATAAGCCCTGATATCGGTTTTGGCGCAAATAGCCAGATAGAAGTTAATGATAGAGAACTTTCCGGTCCATTCTTCCATCAGCTCCAATATCTTGGGCGAGAGTACGTGGATTCCGCTAAAGGCGTACTCGTTGTGTTGATCCGGGTCAAAATAGGGATAGTAAGATTTTACCTCGCCGGTCTCATGATTACGCCAACCACACAGTCTATTCTCCTTATTAAATAATAGATAACGTGAGGTATTGCGCTGGCTGACGAGTAAGGTAGCCAACGGGTTCGTTTGTACATGGGTATCGTATAGTTTCTTGAGATCCACGTTCGATAAGATATCGACATTATGTATCAAGAAAGGCTCGTTCCCGCATAAAAGAGAAGTGGCCTTCTTGATTCCTCCTCCCGTGTCCAGCAGATAATCGCTCTCGTCCGAGATTTCGATCCGGACACCGAAGTTGTTGTTCGCCTCCAGAAAATCCACGATCTGGTTGCCTAAATGGTGGATATTGATCACGATCTGGTCGAAACCGGAGGATTTCAGTTTCAGTATGACGTGTTCTAGCATCGGTTTACCCCCGATAGGTATAAGCGCTTTTGGCGTGTGATCGGTTAACGGCTTCAGTCTGGAACCAGTACCGGCCGCGAAAATCATAGCTTTCATAATGTAGGGTTAAAGAGTTGTTCTATATTTTGTTCTCTATGTACTAAATGTACTTTTACTCCGAACTTGGTGTTAAGATGTTCCGCCAGATGTTGTGCGGAATAGACCGAACGGTGCTGTCCTCCCGTACATCCGAAACAAATCATTAAATTGGTGAATCCACGATCCATATATCGTTTTACCGAGGCGTCTACGATATGGTAGACATGCTCGAGGAAGTTCGTGATCTCCCCGTCATCCTCCAAGAACTGGATCACTGGCTCATCCAAACCGGTGAAATGGTTGTAACGCTCGTATTTACCGGGGTTATTTATCGCACGGCAATCGAATACGAATCCACCTCCGTTCCCGCTAGGGTCGTTCGGGATTCCTTTTTTATAGGCGAAGCTCATGACCTTTACTTCCAGCATATGTTTCTGGATATCATCCGTGAATTGTTTCAACCCGGTAAGCTCACGAAGGACGGAGCATAAATAGGGATATTCCGGATAGTCATTCTTCAATAACTGCCGCAGGTTCTCGATCGCGAACGGGACGCTTTGGATGAAATGAGGCTTTTTCTCGAAATACCCCCGGAAACCATAAGCCCCCAATACCTGCAAGGTCCTAAACAGGACGAAATGGCGCAGCTGGCTATGGAAGTAAGCCTCGTCTACCGGGATATATTTACGTAGGGCCGTGATATAATCCGATAGTAATTCATTCCTCAGATCCTCCGGATATTTCGCTTTCGCCTGCCAAAGGAAGGAAGCCACGTCGTAATAAACCGGGCCTTTTCGTCCACCTTGAAAATCAATAAACCAAGGCTCTCCGTCCTTTACCATAACATTGCGTGACTGGAAATCACGGTATAGGAACGTGGCGGATGAACTGCGTAACAATACGTCGCTCATCTTCAAGAAATCATCTTCCAGACGGTTTTCTTGAAACTCCATCCCGGTAGCCTTTAAGAAACAGTACTTGAAATAATTCAAGTCCCAAAGGATAGACCGTTGGTTGAACTCGGCTTGCGAATGGCAATACGAGAAATCGAAACCGTCGGACCCCAAGAACTGGATGTCGGGGAGTTTGGTGATCGTCTTGTGTAATAAACGGCGTTCCTCCTCGTCGAATACACTGCTTTTACGGCCTTTCTCAATGGCGTTGAAAAGAAGCGTATCTCCTAAATCTTCTTGGATATAAAATGAATGGTCGTCCGAGCTGGCATATACTTGCGGTACGGGTAAGCCCTTCCCCCGGAAATGTTTTGCCATATAGATAAAAGCCTCGTTCTCCTCAATAGAAGTGCCACTAACTCCAATCAACGTCTCAGGACCTTTTATCCTGAAATACCGGCGGTTAGAGCCGGATGACGGTAACTCCGTTATTTCCTCTGCCGGTGATCCGGTATATGATTGGTATAGCTTCCTAAGTTCTTCTGTTATCATACTTATCGATTTACGGCACTAAGATACCGCTTTTTAATTGAAAATTAAGAATTGAAAATTGAAAATTGGGACTTCGTCGGAAATAAGAAAGGGGAATAGCCTCTCAAAGCCTATCCCCCTCGCTTATATGATCATCAATCGCTTCTCTCTAACTAATTTTCAATTCTCAATTCTCAATTTTCAATTACCTAGAGTATTCCTTGTGCCATCATAGCCTTAGCGACCTTCATGAAACCGGCTACGTTGGCGCCTTTCACGTAGTTTACGTAACCATCCTCTTGCTTTCCGTATTTTACGCATTGCTCGTGGATGTTTTCCATGATGCTCTGAAGTTTCTGGTCTACTTCCTCGCTGCTCCAACTTAACTTCTGTGCGTTCTGAGTCATCTCAAGACCGGAAACGGATACACCACCTGCGTTAGCGGCCTTACCCGGAGCGTAAAGGATCTTGGCCTCAAGGAATGCGTCGATAGCTTCCGGCGTAGAAGGCATGTTAGCGCCTTCGGATACGGCGAAGCAACCGTTGGCCAATAAAGTCTTGGCATCGTCGCCGTTCAACTCATTCTGGGTTGCGCTCGGCATAGCGATGTCGCATTTCTCTCCCCAAGGACGAGCGCCTTGTACATATTTGCATCCGTATTGCTCTGCGTATTCACGGATACGGCCACGATACAAGTTCTTCAACTCCATGATATAATCCAGTTTCTCACGGTCGATACCATCCGGATCATAGATATAACCGTCGGAATCAGACATCGTGACAACTTTCGCTCCAAGACTGATTAATTTCTCTACCGTATATTGAGCCACGTTTCCGGAACCTGATACACAAACTACCTTGTCTTTGATATCAATGTTGCGGGTTTTCAGCATCTGCAACAAGAAATATACGTTTCCGTAACCTGTAGCTTCCGGACGGATCAAGGAACCTCCGAACTCGATACCCTTACCCGTGAATGTGCCCGTATTCTCACGAGCCAATTTCTTGTACATTCCATACATATAAGCCACCTCACGTCCGCCTACACCGATATCGCCGGCGGGAACATCCGTGTCCGGACCGATATGGTGCCATAACTCAAGGATGAAGGCTTGGCAGAAACGCATGATCTCAGCGTTTGACTTTCCTCTCGGGCTAAAGTCGGAACCTCCTTTACCACCACCCATCGGCAATGTAGTCAGTGAATTTTTAAACGTTTGCTCAAAAGCCAAGAACTTAAGGATCGATTGGTTTACGGAAGCGTGGAAACGGATACCGCCTTTGTACGGGCCGATAGCGTTGTTGTGCTGGATACGGTAACCCATGTTCGTCTGGATTTGTCCCTTATCGTCCATCCAAGTTACACGGAAAGAGAAAATGCGATCGGGGATACAAAGGCGCTCGATCAAGTTGCTTTTCTCAAATTCCGGATGCTCGTTGTAAGCTTCCTCGATAGTCCCTAAAACCTCTGATACTGCTTGATGATATTCCGGTTCGTTCGGAAATCTTCTTTTCAAGTTGTCTAAAACTTCACTTGCCTTCATGACTGAATTTTATATTTAGAATGTTATACCATTTTGTTATCCGTACGCCGTTTGTTTAACGACGTGGCAAAGGTAAGCTAATTTTTGACACTAGCAAATAATTGAAAGAGAAAATGCGTAAAAAATATCATTTAGATATATTAAGTTTGAAAAAACGACGAAATGTTATTCATCTCTATGCTTGAAACTCTTATAGATCGGAACGAACACAATGATAGCGGAGGCTACAAGGGCAAATATGACGTCGAAATTGATTGTTTCGCTGTATACAAGCAGCATGTAGCATAAGACACCCCATAGTAAGGTGATACATACGGCTTGACTATTTGTTATCTTTCTGCGTGCCATTGATTACATTTGTTTAGTTTGAGGAAATAAGCGATCCGAAGTAAATCACCAAAGCCAAAAAGACAGCTATGATGACGAATAGGATCATGATTTGTTTCTCTAAGGGATATTTTCGTAGAAAAGGGATATGACGTGCGAATCCGGCGACTTGTTCTACCGGTTCCGCTTGCTCGTCTTCCCGGGGCAGGTCGTAACCGCCTTCCTCCATGATCTTCATGGCTCGGGGAACGTCGCATTCCAGAATCTCCACCCGTGCGCCGCCTACGTCTACGTAACCGGCCATGATCTGGCTGCTTAACTCATTGCGGAGATAACATTCTATCCCTTCCGACCTCAACAGGGTCATCAGCGGTTGGGCATCCGCCGGATAGGTGAACCGGGCTATTTCTACGATCTTGTCCATGGTATTTGTTTTTCTGCAAATGTAAGTAGACAATCACGAATTAACCGTGTTTTTTATTGTAATTTACTTTTTTTATACGTGAAAATATGAAACAGTATGATTTAGCGGAGGGTATGCGGATGTATATAGCCCGATTGAGAGAGCAAGGACGTTATTCGTCCGCCAAGAGTTATCAAGATGCCTTGAATTCATTCCTGCGTTTTTGTGGGCAGGAGGTGATTCCTTATACCCGTATCGACCGGGAAATGCTTTTGAGGTATCAAGACTATTTGCGGGACCGGGAATGCTCGTGGAATACGGTGTCTACCTATATGCGTAGGATTCGCCGTGTGTATGGGTTGGCGATGGAGAATGGGGAGGCTCCTTTTTCCCGTTATTTGTTCAAGGGGATTTTCATGGGAGTGAAAAGCAAACAGAAGAAGGCGTTGCCTACGGAATCCTTGCGTTTGTTGATGACCGCTCCGTTGGATGATTCGGGGCTGCGGAAAACACAGCGGGCATTGTGTTTGATGTTCTTGTTTTGCGGTATGGCGTTTGTCGATTTCGCTCATTTGAAAAAGAGTGATATCCGGAGTGGTGTCTTGAGGTATAACCGCCAGAAGACGGGTACGCCGATGTTGGTCGAGATACAGCCTGTGGCCAAGGAGTTGTTGGCTGCGTTAATGACCGACACGCTTAGGGATTCTCCTTATCTATTCACTTTCTTGAGTGGGACGAAAACGGGTGAAGAGGCCTTCCGGGAATATACCTCTGCCTTGGCTGATTTCAACAGTTCCTTGAAGGAACTGGCAAATGCCTGTGGTGTGACGGAAATGGTTACCTCGTACTCAATCCGTCACTCTTTCGCTACGACCTTGAAGGAACAGGGTGTACCGATCGAGATGATCAGCGAATTGCTGGGACACCAATCAATCAAGACGACGCAAATCTATTTGAAGAGCTTCTCTTTGGATAAGATGTCTGCGGTGAACAAGGCTTGCTTCGAGAGCATATATAATAATGTATCAAAGGTGGGGTAGGCGATCGGCTACTTGGGAAGTAGCGTAATCTTCCACGCCGCAAATTTAGTAAAAAACACCGAATAACAAACAATTTTTAGGCTTTGTGTAGGCTTTGTTTGTTTTCTGAATTTATCTTTCTTCGATTTTTCGTTTCTATTCGTGGTGTATGGGCACGACAATGGAGACGAAACGACCTCATATTTCCTGCATCATCACGTCTCCCAAAAAAATCGTACGAACATCGTGTAGAGACGGGGCGTGCCCCGTCTCATCCCCTCAAATGGGTATTTTAAATTACTGCCAGACGGTGGGAGACGGAGCACGCTCCGTCTCTACAACTGGGTAATAATCATTTCCTATCTTTTACGCTACTTCCCAAGTAGCCGATCTTCCACGTCCCGATAGAAGAGATATTGACATGGTTTCTATTGCTTTAAAATTTTCGGGAATAGAAAAGAATGTTTGATTTAAGTATTAGATTATCAGCGTATTAATAGAATGTGCTGATATGGCATTGAAGTATCTATGGGTCATGATCTTCCCCCTTTACCATTGCGTGATGTCCACACCGTAAGATGGTATGTATTATCTCTTCCCGCTTGTCACAAAGGTCCAGCCAAGGGTTTGGAGAAGGAGTTAGATCGCAGGGTGCGTTTGGGCGAGCCTACGTTCGATTTTTTCGCCCCCTCTTTCGTGGAGATGCATCGCCGTGAGGGGCGTTTGGTGGAGACTCACCGTCCGTTGCTCTACAATTATGTGTTTATCCGCTCTTCTGTGTATGAGATCTTTCGTTTGAAACGAGATTTTCCCTTGTATAATTTCCTGCCTAGCGTGGATGGCCGTGGCTCATATCCTTTTGTCTCCGATCGTGAGATGGAAAACTTGCGTTGGGTGGCTCGTTCTTATTCGGATGAGCTTCCGGTGTATGTGCCGGAAGCGGGTTATTTGCGTAAAGGTGACCGGATACGCATCACGGATGGTCGTTTCAAAGGTGTTGAGGCAAGTGTAGTAATACAGCCCGGTGTTGGCGAGCGGGAGGTAATGGTATGCGTGGACAACTGGATGTGGGTTCCTTTATTGCGTGTTCAGCCGGGCGAGTATGAGGTGATCAGCTTGGCCGAGGAAGGCAAGCATGTATATACCCGTTTGGACAATTTCCGGATACAAAATGGTCTTCATGAGGCGTTGGGCCGTCATTGGGGGGATGGTGGCGTTACGGCTATAGATCGTGAGCTGGCGACCGAGACCTTGCGTGCCTATGGAGAGTTACAGCTGGATTCTGCCGTGATGCGGTGCAAGCTCTATTCTCTCTTGTTGCCCGCCTATACGATACTAGGGGACGAGGAGCGGCAAAAGTCGTTGATCGGAACGATCGTCTCGTTCTTACCCTTGATTCGTGCGGAACAGTCGTTGGCATTATTACTACTTACGCTTTATGGTTGTACGGATAGCAGTATCTATTATTATCGTGCGCACGAGTTGATCGATCCGTGGAGCCGGGAATCCTCCCCGAAGAAGAGTAAATTATCCTTGATCCGTCGGTTAGCCGACTACGACCGCTGGCTAAAACACGTGGGAATTGAAAATTAAAAATTCAAAACATGCCTTCTCTTCCTTCTGGCATACGCTTGGTTACGTTACTAAACGAGCATCTGAGCGAGATCATGGATCGTGAGCGCACGAACCGTACCTCGATCCATTTATATTGTACGGGTCCTTATTGGGTGGCTTTCGAGCGTTCTGCCTATCAGTTGTGTCTCACCTTCCCGGATAGCGAGATCACGCCGCTGCGCCTGTTCGCCTACCCGTTCCCGATCGTGATGGTGTCCGTGACGGATCGCTCGTTGCGTTCGTACGCCCGTAAACATATTTTGAGGCAGGACGAGACGGATTACGTGGTGCTGACCGTCCCCGAATCCTCCTTGACTGACTACCGAAGATGGCATGCCGGTGAGGTGGAGGGCTTGCCCCAGCTGACATGAACCAAAAATTTTATTCATGATGAACCTTTTTTCTAAACTCTCAACGTGGTATTTCTCAAGGAAAGCGTTGCCGTATTGGAGCATTATCCTGTTGGATTGCTTGGTGATCCTGTTTTCAGGCTTGCTGGTATATGCCTTGAATAACGGGATCTTCGCCACGATGGGCATCTTTTGGCACCTGTCGCTCACGTGGGGTGTTTGCCTAGTGCCTTATCTGGTGGGCTTTAGGCTGTTCCGTACGTATTCGGGCATCATTCGTTACTCTTCCTTCGTGGATTTGCAACGGGTGGGCTTCGCCGTGCTGTTCGGTGTGGTTTGCGTGGTGACCTTCCAAGAGTTTACGGATTTTTCGCCTTACTTGGTGTATATCCGTAAACGAGACCTTGTGCTATCCTCCCTGCTGGCGATGAGCTTGATGTGGGCGATGCGTGTGTTCGTGAAGTATTTCTACGTGACGACCTTTCGCCAGTCGAAGGCTGAGCGTGCCTTTATCTTCGGCGTGAAGCAGGGCGGTATCAGTTTGGCGAAGAGCATCCAGAACCAAGATCCCGCACAGTACGTGCTGGCAGGCTTCGTCTCGGAGGCCGGGAACATGCAGAATCGTATATTGATGGGAGTGCGTGTGTACCCTTTCGATGAGGAGCTGATCGATGCGATGCGCCGGGAGCGGGCGACGATCCTTTTCGTCTCCCCCTTGAAGAGCGACTCCATCCGGGAACAGCCGGATATGGTGGCCCGTTTGGCGGAGGCGGGGATCAAGATCTACGTGACCCCGGCGGCACAAGAATGGGATGGCAGGAGCGATTTGACACATACACAACTCCGGAAGGTTGAGATCGAGGATCTGCTTCCCCGGGAAAAGATAGAGATAGACATGGAGGCGGTGGGCCGCTTGCTTCGTGGTCAACGCATCCTGATAACGGGAGCCGCCGGCAGCATCGGTGGCGAGATGGTGCGCCAGATCGCCTCGTTCACTCCGGATCGCTTGATCTTGGTAGATCAGGCGGAGACCCCCTTGCACGACATCCGCTTGATGATGGCGAGGGATTGGCGGGATATCAACGCCTATACCTTGGTGGCGGACATCGCTAACAAGTCTCGCATGGAGGAGATCTTCTCGGAGCATCGCCCCGCCTACGTGTTCCATGCGGCGGCTTATAAGCACGTTCCGATGATGGAGGATAATCCTTGCGAGAGTGTGGGTAACAACGTGGACGGTACCCGTGTGATCGCCGACTTGGCCGTGAAGTATGGCACGAGGAAGTTCGTGATGATCTCCACGGACAAGGCGGTGAATCCTACGAACGTGATGGGTTGCTCGAAACGTATCTGCGAGATTTACGTGCAGAGCCTCGACAAAGCGATCAAGGAGGGCCATGTGGAAGGCGTGACGCAGTTCGTTACGACCCGCTTCGGCAACGTGCTGGGTTCTAACGGCTCCGTGATCCCATTGTTCCGTGAACAGATTGCCAAGGGCGGTCCCGTGACAGTGACGCATCCGGATATCATCCGTTTCTTCATGCTGATCCCGGAGGCCTGCCGGTTGGTATTGGAGGCGGGTACGATGGGTAACGGTGGGGAGATCTTCGTCTTCGACATGGGCAAACCCGTGCGTATCATCGATTTGGCGAAACGTATGATTCAGCTTTCGGGCGCCAAGAACGTAGAGGTCCGGTTTACGGGTCTTCGTGCCGGCGAGAAGCTGTACGAGGAGGTACTGAAC
This sequence comes from Parabacteroides sp. merdae-related_45_40, assembly GCF_001915675.1. Lineage (NCBI taxonomy): Bacteria > Pseudomonadati > Bacteroidota > Bacteroidia > Bacteroidales > Tannerellaceae > Parabacteroides > Parabacteroides sp. merdae-related_45_40. The sequence goes on from NZ_MNQY01000047.1 coordinate 108,590, forward strand.
GACGAGGAGATCACGCTGCCTACCTTCCATCCGAAGATCAAGATCGCCAAGGTACGGGAGTACGATTATGATACGGTTTGCCAAGATATAGATGAACTCGTCGGCCTAGGCCGCTCGAGGGACGATATGGCCATCGTGGGCAAGATGAAGGCGATCGTCCCCGAGTTCAAAAGCCGGCACTCCAAGTACGAGGTCTTGGATAAGGCGTTAGAAAGCGCAAGCACTGATGCCTAAGGCCCCGGCGATGGTGGTGGCTATGGCGATGACTACTTTGATGATTACGCTCCAAACGTTGGTTTTCTTCTTTTCACTCATTTAAATTTGTTTTATAAGGTTGATAATACGAAGTCTGTATCAATGAGCACGCCGAAGCGTGCCCCGTTATATCTCATCCGGGCTCTCGCTGTCCGAGGAGCCGTTCTTACCGGAGATATCCACCGTTGTCTTACCGGCCTTCTGGGCCTTGATGACGGCGGCTTGGGCGGCCCGGGTGGGGACGAGGTTGAACTTGAGGCCTTGGAAGATGACTTGAAGTTCCTCGCCGGGGACGAACTGGATGTTCACCCCCTTGATATAGTCGGAGGTGAACAGGTCGGCACTTGGCGCTCCCCCGGAATTGATCTGGAGGCGGAAGGCACCCAGATCGCCGAAATTCACCTGCTTACCGGCTTTCAGACCTTCCAGCATGCACTCGGTGGTGGCGATGAGCACGGCCGAAACGTCGGCTTGGTGCACCGTACATTTACTCGCTATCAGGGTAGATAGCTCTTTTAGACTGAGCTCGCCGTTGGTTTGCGCCTTGGCGTAGGCTTTCTTGGGTTCCTCTTTTTTCAACGGGTTGCCCATCATGGCAATGGAATAGTTTAATGACATAATCGTAAGATATTTTAAGTGATACATAAGGAACTTGGGGGATGATGAGTTGAGTCCTCACGCTTGATGACTTGGCTCTTCGTGCTCCTTGATTTAAGTCTTCGGTTTGAAAGACTTAGGTCAATTAGGCGACTTTTCTTTATCGATAACCTGACAGCGAAGGTTGCCGGGTACGTAAGAGATATGGATCCATCGGGCGCCGGGCTCTAGAATGAGCTGAGTGAACTCGAGTCCGCACAGCTCGTGCGTCTCTTGTATCAGTCGGAACAAGAGGCGATGATCATCTGGAGAGCCGGCTATCAGGTCGGCGGCGCAACCGAGGAGGTGGTGACTGTGCTTGGCTCCCCCGATAAGGATGTTCAATTCGGGGCAGCGATAGCCGCTACTGATGACGATGGGGCTGCCCCAGACCCGCCGTAGCGGGTCTAGTAGCATTTCCACTAGGATCGTGACCATCCTCCGGGCCACCGGGGTGAGGCTGTTGTCGATCCCGTCTCGCCGGGCCGTGGCGGAGTCTTCAAACTCTTGATAATTAAAGTAGCGCATAGGGGACAAGGTTGATGTTTTTGTTTCTGTAGCAAAGATACGATAGGCGGAAAGCCCGGATATACCATTTGTTTCCACCTATTCGCTCTAGGAGAAGAATTTTAGGGTTCCCCTAAAAAATCATAGAATATCTGTACTTGCTTCGGCGTGATGGAGCGATCTTTCGAGTGATAACCATGACGGATAAGGGCCTCTTTCAGTCCTTTCACGTCACGGATATATCGGTTCAACTTATGCAAAGCGTTCGAAGGGGTGCCTGTCAGGCAATATTGACGGGCGAGATCTATTTTTTTCATCTGTATTGAATTTTAAAATGACTATAGGAGAGTTTCAAGTTTCAAGGTTTCATGAACCCTCTTTCCTCACACACACGTACGTACATTATAAGGGTTTCAAGTAAATCCCTTTATGCTCGCCATGCAGGAGGGCTCCGGAGTCGCATAGTCGGCGTAGCCATGTCTTGGCGGTGTTCTTGGGGATGTTGGCATGCTCGGCGGCCTCCATCCATTGGACGGTGGTGAACTCGTCCGGCATGGAGCTGAGCAGACTGTCCTTTTCCGAGAGGCCTCGGCTGGTGATCTCGCCGGTAGGCAGGAATGAGAGGATATGGGTGGCGTGGAGGTAGAGCGGCTCCGCCATTGTCAGAAGGGCGGCGAAGTCATCGTCGGTGATATGGAGTTCCCAGCCTCCGATGATCTTGTCCTTTAGGTTGTCGCTGTTGATGCCTTGGGCCGGCAGCAGTAATTCCGGTTGTTCCAAGGCACGAAGCATGGCTACCACCTCCATGAAACGTACGAGGTTGATGGCGAGGCGTACCACGGAACTGTTCATCTCCTGCCCGTTGGATTGCCGGGCACGCAGGAAAAGACGTACGAAGCTGTCGTTGAAAGCGGCTTGTTGCCGCTCGTCGAGGCGCAAGGTGATGGTACCCCGGCACTTGAGCTGATCGATCGTGGCCTTCCACTCGTAGCCCATCCGGTGGAATTCCTTCTCGGCGTCTACCTCGTCGACGGAGAATTGGTCGATCCATTCCCGGATCTGCGATTTGTAGTAGAAGACCTCACGGCTGAAGAGCCCGTTCTCGCCCGAGGGGATAAGCGGCGCTACCTGTCCGGGCGTACCCGAGAGCACCATTGAGAGGAAGGTGGAGTCGCATTCCCGGTATTCGTTATCGGTCCGTCGGTTGAACGAGAGCCCGGCATGGTCGAAAGCGTTACGGAGCGTATCGCTCCAATGCCCGTAATCACCCCCGATAGCGGTGGTGATGGTATCCGCCTCGGTCTCGAAAATGATACCGGTGCCGTCCGAATCGATGATATTTTGCAAGATACCCGTCCCGGTATTGTTGCCGGAGATGATAAACATACTGTTTTTAGGCATCTGGGGCATCTCCATCTTGGCTTTCTCCTTGCCTAAGGCATGATAGGCCGCCAAATCTTGGCGGTACTGTTTCATCGCTAGGTCCACTTGTTGGCGGATCTCCCGGTGGATAGGCTCGATAAACTTACGCAGCCACGCCATGATACCCTTACCCGATGCGGGCGGAGCGATCACGAAGAGCTGGATACAGGGATAGATCCAATGCATCCCATAGAGGCAACGCACCGTCTTGCCCAAGGTGGCGCCTAGGGCGGTGAGAGCCGTGAGCAAAAGGATATCCCGCTGCTCGGCATTATCGGCGAAACCGAGGATGTCCCGTAGCAACGAGGGCCATGGATAGCCGGGTACCAGCCGTGGCAGGGAGGTGTAAGGCTCGCTGCCGATGTGGAGTGGGGCGTCGTTTGCCTCGGTTTCCCGATCGCTGGTCTCGTGGGCTTGATCTACCGTATCGGCTGTATTATATGTACTCACACGTGTGTGTGAGGAAAAGGGTTTCGTGAAACCTTGAAACTTGAAACCTATTTCCACGCCCGCCAGCTTGGCCAAGTGGAAAGCGGTGCCCAGATGGACATTCTGGTTTCCGGTGCGCAAGGCACTGGAGAAAAGCTTGTTGGCGTGTAGGGCGTTGAACTTGGGCGATGGCTCGCAGAGACTGATGAAGTCGCTACGTCCTGCCTCCCCGCAATCGGTGGCGATGGCGAAAGCCAATTGTACATACTCGGCGTAAGTGGGGGCGATGTCGGCATGGGCCGCCCGTACGGCTTCTACTAGTTTGGAAAGATCGTTGTTCATGGTATGAATATTTTAGCGTTAGAATCGTGAGACAAGAAACAGCAGCGGGCGATATCCTTGCCACAGGTATCCACCTCACCCTTGAAGGTGTCGGCATACAGGAGCTGTATGTAACTCATGGCCCATCGAACGGTCTCGTTTCCGGGTATGAAAAGTTTCACTCCCAGTCCTCCGGGGCTGACAAAGGCGAGGCGGGTCCCGAGATAGGGGTCCTCGAAGAGGTGGTCCCGGAGTTGTTCCGCCTCCTCGAGAGAGGCGAGATGGTCGATATCGACCACTACCAACCCCGAGGCGGAGATGAGAGCGTCGCTCTTACGACGGGAAAAAACGCCGTGGGGCGTTACGAACGGCAGTTGTCGCTGTTTGAGTTGGCGGTATTCCGCTACCCTGCCTTCCCGGATGAAGGTGCGTAATTCGTTGGTAACCGTTTCGAGAGATTTATCCTCGGTGATCCATCGGTACACTTCCCGTAGTGTACAGTTCCCGGTCGGAAGCGTGTTGGTGATGGGAGGAAGGAAGTAAGACATTTGTTGGTCCATATCAATAGGATTTCAGATTAATTTTCTAAAGCTATTGCTAATAATTGATTCTGCGTTTCAGCCTATAGGCTGAAATATTGGATGATTGTTTAATGAAAATTAGCATAGTATGAAGGAAAATTTAGATTTGAACCAGATTTTATTTGATGAGTTAGTGGAATTTCCACGTAAGCGGTTAGGAATCTCCATCCGTGAGTTTTGTGCGGAGGCCCACGTAGGCACCGCCACCTACAGCAAAGCGAAAAAAAAAGAGTATCAATCCCCAGAGTCTGACCCGCTTGGTACAAGAACTATGCGTAGAGATGGATGAACCGGAGTTCATGGGGTATGGGGCCGGGGCGCTCAAGGAGGTGTATAGGGCGATGAGGCGTGGAATAGAAAAATAGAGGGTTGAAAATTGATCGTTTAGGGAAATAACGTTATATTTGTCTTGACGAACCAATAAACAGAGACGAAGATGGAAGGGCGGCGATTATATCCGATAGGGATACAGACATTCTCCAAATTGAGAGAGGGGAATTATGTGTATGTAGATAAGACGGAATTGGTCTACCGAATGACACACGGCGCATCTGGTTATATATTCTTGAGCCGTCCCCGCCGTTTCGGGAAGTCGTTGCTTACTTCTACGCTCCATAGTTATTTTGAGGGGCGAAAGGAATTGTTCGAGGACTTGGCCATCGAGCGCCTGGAGAAGGAGTGGACAAGGTATCCGGTGCTTCATTTCGACATGAGCACGGCGAAGCATATGGACAAGGATCGGCTTCTGAGTGAGCTGGAGAGGAAATTGTATGGTTACGAGCAGATATACGGACGTGATGAGAGCGCTATTTATACGAACCAACGTCTGGAAAGTCTCATCCAACGTGCCTACGCCCAGACCGGTCAAAAGGTGGTTGTCTTGATCGACGAGTACGACGCTCCCTTGCTGGACGTGGTGCATGAGGAGAAGGAGCTGCCGAGGCTTCGCGACGTGATGCGTAACTTCTATAGTCCGCTGAAAGCCTGCGATCCTTATTTGCGTTTCGTATTCTTGACAGGTATCACGAAGTTCTCTCAATTGAGCATCTTCAGCGAGTTGAACAATATCAAGAATATCAGCATGCTCCCGGAGTACGCCGCCCTCTGTGGCATCACGGAGGAGGAGATGCGTGAGCATATGGGTGAGGGTATCGGTCGTTTGGCCGACAACCTCGGCGTTTCTCCGGAGGGTGCCTTGGGTGCCTTGAAATCGAATTATGACGGTTACCATTTCACGTGGCCGTCGCCCGATATATACAACCCGTTCAGCCTGTTGAACGCCTTGGCCGACAGTAAACTAAATTCCTATTGGTTCGGTAGCGGTACGCCCACCTATTTGATCGAGATGCTGAACAAGTATCACGTGAAACCCCAGCAAATAGGCGCACGCAAGGTTTTGGCAGAGTCGTTTGACGCACCCACGGAACGGATGGTCGATATTACGCCATTGCTCTATCAGAGCGGTTACATCACGATAAAGGACTATTCCTCGCTCACGAATTTGTACACGCTTGACATCCCCAATAAAGAGGTTCGTATGGGATTGATGAAAAGCTTATTGCCCAATTATTTGCATCAATACACAGCGGATGGACTTACTACGGTAGCCCTTCTTTTCGAGGCGATCTCTGGAGAGCGGATGGACGATGCCCTGCGTTTATTGCAGACCTTCCTGTCCACCATCCCCCAATGTGACAATACGGATTACGAGGGCCATTACCAGTCCTTGCTTTACACGATCTTCAGCCTGCTAGGAATGTATGTGGACGTGGAAGTCCGTACCCCGAAAGGCCGTGTGGATATGGTGATGCGCACATCGACAACACTCTATGTCGTGGAATTGAAGTTAAACAGGACCGCAGATATAGCCCTTGAGCAAATCAATTTGCGCAATTACCCGGAGCGCTTCGCCCTTTGTGGGTTGCCGATCGTAAAGGTTGGGATTAATTTTGATAGTGAGCGGCATACGTTGGGGGATTGGGTTATCGATAGTAATTTGTCTAAGTAATTATAAAAAACAAACGTTTTAGGTTCGTAACGGGTTTGAGGTGATAACTTCTTTTACCGGAAAAAGCTTGTGTTATAAGAAAAAATAAGTTATGCTCGTGATCGAATCGTAAGAGGAAAGATATGAATTCAGTTGTAGCATTCGGAAATATCTCTATGATATCCAATAATCCGTTTTATCCATTGAGGAATATTTTGGGGAGGAAAGGGATTTTATTGCTTACGAGTAAAATAAGTTGTTGCGTTGGGTAGTAGAACGTGAACTGGAGATTATAGGGGAAGCTACCAATCATTTTTTGGATATAGATCCGGATATACAAATTGATAATGGGAGGAGGGTCGTTGGTCTGAGGGACTTTGTTATACATGGTTATGATAAGGAAGATAATGTGATTATCTGAGGTGTTATCAGTAAGGACTTACCAAAACTTAAACAGCAAGTAGACTATCTTCATACGTTCATTTGAACCTGCAAGTCTTATGACCTACAACTAAAGAGTTGGATGAGTAGTGTCATCCGTGAAATGATATATGGCAATAATTACTATGAAGGTCTCCTAAATGGAGTTTATTGCAAGTAATACAAACAGAAATCACTTAATATAAAAAAACTATTATTCTATCTTGCTGGTAAATAGTAAGATGGGATAATTGAGTGCTAACATTGAAGGTGAAGAGAAATTCTAATTGTAGATAAACATGAACATTTTAGCAATTATTCCTGCAAGAGCAGGATCTAAAGGAGTTCCCAATAAAAATATCCGATTGCTTGGGCAGCATCCTTTAGTATATTACTCAATTAAAAATGCATTGCAGTCAAAGTATATTACCGATGTGATTATTTCGACTGATTCTAACCCTGTACGTATCATTGCGCAGCAAATGGGAGCGAAGGTGCATTGGCGTGATGCGGAGCTTGCTGGCGATGAGGTAACTCTCGATGCGGTTATCTATGACGCTATTCCGACGGATAAGCAGTGGGATTATGTCATCACTATGCAGCCCACTTCGCCAACTCTCACTGTTGGTACATTAGATAGTGCCATTGAATACGCAATAAAAAGCAAACTCGACACTCTTATCTCTGCAATCAATGCACCTCACCTCTCTTGGGGAGAAAAGGATGGAAAGAAGATACCGAACTATGAAAAGCGTCTTAACCGTCAGTATCTTCCACCATGTTACATGGAGACGGGTGCTTTTGTTATCTCAAAGGCAGATATCGTAACAGAGAGTACTCGTATTGGTGTAAATGTTGATGTTTACGAGATTCCAGAGCGAGAGTCGCAGGATATTGATACCTTCGCTGATCTCTGTAGTGCAGCTGCTTTACTTGAGGCTCAGAAGATAGCTATCTATGTGAATGGTAATAACAAGCGTGGTATTGGACACATCTATCGTGCTCTTGAAATCGCTGATGAATTCTATGTTAAGCCAGATGTCTACTACGATGTAAACCAGACAGATGTTAAGGTTTTTGGTAACACTACTCATAATCTTATCCCTGTCAATGGCATTGCGGAACTCTACGAGATCTGTAAACGTGAGCAGTACAGCTTATTTGTCAACGATATCCTCACTACGTCCATTGACTATATGATTGGTTTGCGTTCAGTTTTGCCAAACGCTAAACTTATCAACTTTGAGGATGATGGTGAAGGAATTCTTAAAGCTGACCTTGTTTTCAATGCACTTTATAGTGAGCATGCATTGCCTAATGTTTATGGCGGGGAGAAATACTATATCTGTGGTAAGATCTTTATGTTCTACGAACCAATCAAGATAAAGGAAGATGTTAATCGTGTATTCATTGCTTTTGGTGGTGCTGACCCGCAGAACTACACAGACCGTTTGCTTGACATCATCTCTAAAGATGAGTATAAGAAATATGAGTTTGTTGTAGTTGTTGGGCGTGCTAAGTACAATGTTGATGCTTTACTTGAGTATAATAAGTATGAACATATTCAGGTTCTTTATGATGTTAGCAATATGCCTGAACTCATGTCTTCCTGTGATATTGCTATTACTTCTCGTGGACGCACAGGTTACGAGCTTGCACTCCTTGGCATTCCTTCAATCGCAATGGCACAAAATCAGCGTGAGGAGAAGCATGGCTTTGTTTGCAATGAGAATGGTTTCTCGTACATTGGTCTTAACCCAAGCGATGAAATTATCGAAGGTATTCTCAAAATGTATATGAATCTTTCCAAGGAAGCACGAGAGAAGTTACATGGAAAACTTCTCTCGCACAACCTTCGTGATGGCCGTAAGCGTGTGATGTCGCTTATTCGTGGATTATAAACAACATACTCATTTGTATTATGAAACCTTATGTAATAGCAGAAATGGGTGTCAATTTCTATGATACCGCTAAGAAACTCAACATCAATCCGCTCGAAGCAGCAAAGATGTATATCGATGCTGCAGCTGAAGCTGGTATTGATTGTGCTAAATTTCAATCATATAAAGCTGGCACTATCGTATCTAAGAATTCGCCAGCTTATTGGGACTTGACAAAGGAGCCGACAAAGACCCAATATGAGTTGTTTTTAAAGCATGACTCTTTTGGTGAATGTGAGTACCGTGAGCTTTGTAAATACACTCATGACAAGGGAATGGATTTTACATCTACTCCTTTCGACTATGCTTCAGCTGACTATCTTTATGACATGGTAGATTTCTATAAAATCTCATCATCCGATCTTTCTAATTTGCCATTTATTCATCATATAGGAGCAAAAGGTAAGCCTGTTTTTGTGTCTGTAGGAGCAGCTTATCTTTCGGAATGTGATGAAGCTATTCGTGCGTTACAAGAGTCAGGATGTAAAGATATCGTTGTTTTTCACTGTGTGTTATCATATCCTACTAATCCTAAAGATGCAAATCTTCGTGTAATTGATACATTGAAGAAGACATTTCCATCCGTTCGTGTTGGATTTAGTGATCATGTGGCCCCTGATGACAATATGATGACTCTTGCTGCAGCTTATTTATTGGGAGCAGAGGTTATCGAGAAGCACTTCACTCTCGACAAGACTCTTCCTGGCAACGACCACTATCATGCGGGTGATCCAGAGGATTTCAAAAAGGCTATTGCCAACTTCCAATGGATTGACAAAATACTAGGTAATCCAGAGAAGGTTGTTCTCGATTGTGAGCAGGTTCCTCGTCGCGAGGCTCGTCGCTCATTGGTGCTTACTCGTTGCATGAAAGCAGGCGAGATTATCAAAAAGGAAGACCTTATGCCAAAGCGTCCGGGCACTGGTATCGCTCCACGTTTTGAAGATATTGTTATAGGTCGTAAAGTACTTGCAGATCTAACAGAAGATACCATCCTTACATGGGATATGATTTAATATTTTGCAACAGAAGGTTCTATTCTTTTTGTTTCAACTGATAAATCTAGATTATATAAATCTATAAGATTGTTTTAGGAAGGAGATAGTTCCCTTAAAATAGCCTTCATGATAGTAACGAACGTGGAATGAAAATGCCTACTTTATTCTACATATTAATTGAATCAGGTAAGGAGTATAATATACACTAGAATAGCATAGTGGAAACAATTGAGTGCTTACATTAGAAATAATATTAATTGATATGGGAAAATTATTATTTACCAATAATCAGGATTGGGAAAATATTCTTAGAGGTATTTATTCCAGAAATGAATTAAATAAAAATTATAGTTCAAATGGACTAACTTGTTATGCGAAGCGATATGTAGACAGTGAAAATTGTTACTTTGATAATGACGGGGTAGTTGCGATTATAGGTACTTGGGCGTATTTAAATGATGATAATCCCTTTAATTTGAATGTAATCTATCAAGATCTCAAGTCAGAAGATAAAGGTGTTGATTATGTAAGAAAATATTTGATAGGTTCTTATGCTTTAGCTTATATTCAAGATAATAAACTTAGAATATTTGTGGATGAGTGCCATACATACGCTCTTTATTATTATATAGGTAGAGAAGGTGTGGTTGTTACTAATACATATTATCACGTAGAAAAAGTTTCAAAACAAGAATTCGACGAAACTGTTTTTGCTACAATGCTTGCGAGTGTTGGACTGTGTAGCAATAGAACTCCTTTCAAAAATATATATAGGTTACTAGAAAATGAATATATCGAATACGATTTTGCTATCCATCAGGCAATTATAAAAAAGTGTGACGTTCATACTACATCCTATTCCTTTGGCTCAATGGAGGAGGCCTTGAAGGTGTTAAAGGATGAAATAGAATTGCAGACTACAGTCCTTAATAAAAGAGTGCATAAAAAATTTCTCTTTGCTACGGGAGGATTGGATTCTAGAGTAAAACTGGCTTTAGATCTATTCCATAGTAAGGAAGTTATGATTGGATATTGGAAGGGTGAAGATTCAATTACAAATGGAACTTTACAAGATGCGAAAATTAATGAACTTTTAGCTTCTGAGTTTTCTTTAAAAACTAAAATATTCGATGTAAGTCAGCATTTTAGAGAGTGTTTGAGAACTATAGATGAAGATGAATTGGATCGATATGGTGAATACATTAGCATTTATGCACATAATCAAAAATGGTTGACTTTGTTTGATGATTTACACAAAGAGAATATCGATGAAGTAGAATTTGGAATGGATACAGATCTTTTAAGAGAAATAGGAAGTCTGGATGATTCATTTGATGAAGATTATGATAATTCGAAATTTGCAATTAAAGGCTGCTTGAGAGGAGGCTTATTTAATTATGTTTTTGATTTACCTAATGTGTGCAAATTGATCTGTGATGAAATTAAATTGGTAAACTTAGATTCACAGAATGATCTAAAAACTAAATATGCTAATCTCTTTAATTATTTTAGACATGATATGGGATGCTATTTTTCAAATATGTTGAATGAAAGTTTCTTCTCATATCCTCTTTTGCACAGTAAAAGAATATGGGATATAATCTATAATATTCCATATGATTATCGAGAAGATAGTAAACTTTCATTGCGTCTAATAAATAGTTGGTGCCCTATGCTGTTGAATATACCAGTGTTTACTCATCATCATTATGGTATATATAATCGTCAGAAGGGGGTGTTGAAGAAGAATTGGAGATATTTATTGCTATTGAGAATTAAGCCCTATGTCTTAAGATCAAAGCTTTATGATATTTTATATGTAAAACTTATAGAACCGGTTTATCGTCCGCAGAATAAAAATAATGAGATCTTGTTTCAAACGAGTGTTGCATCGCTTCAGAGTTCTGAATCCTTTATAAAGAGTGGAGTTCGTTTTAGAAAAAATTTAATTGGTAAAGGATTTGATATGGCTGCTTTATGTACCATAGTGGCAAAGTGCAAGTTTGTTGATCAAGTTCTTAATGTGGTGAGAAAGTAAAGTTCTGCAATGGGTACTAGATATAATATATTAGGTCTGTTACGTTCTCCTTCATCCGTATATGTAATCTTTCGATATGGGACGTATATAGTTCAATTCTTGAATTCCATATTATTGGCAAAAGCTCTAGGTGATATCAAATATGGAATATATAGCTTTGTCTTTTTGATTATGCAATATATGTCGTATTCAAATCTGGGAATTAATGAGTCCTTGAATACGGAATATGCGGTAAGTAAAGATAGTGATAGATGTAAAATATGGAATACGTCATGGGCATTGAATTTATTGATAAATACTTTTCTGTTCATGGTGTTTGCTTTTTTAATTTCAATAGTTTCGCTATTTAGTCGCTATGAGTTCGATTCATATGGTATGTTATTGCTAATGACATGTATCGTAATTAATCTGTCTCGAATTTATATAACATATTATAAACTACATGGAAAGCTGATTAAATTGAATATCCAACAGTTCCTTCCTCATTTTGTACTACTTGTATTGGTGTTAATTATGTGGAATAAACTTACTGTTAGACAGATTGTTGTTTCTTATTTGATGAGTAATGTGATAGCATTGATCATTTTTAGGGTGGATTTGCCCAATCCTCCTTCCTTTCAAATTGATCGATCGATCGCATCTGTTTTGTTACGTAGGGGTATTACTCTATTACTCTATAATTTGAGTTTTTATCTTCTTACGTTAGTGGCATCATCTTTAGTAAGTTCTTATTTTTCTTTAGAAGAGTTTGGGTGTTACTCATTTGTTAATACCTTGATTCATGGTATAATTATGGCTTGTGGAGCATTTTTGTTCATATTCTATCCTAAAATATTGAACAGACTCTATAGTTGTGATGAAGATAAGGCTTATGAGTTGATAAGCAGGATAAGAGGTGTTTATATTCTATTTATAGATTTGGTGTCTTTATTGTCTATATTTGTTGCGGTTGTTTTGTCCTATTTGTTACCTCAATATAGAAATGATATCACTATTATATTCCCTATTCTTATTTTGGGGCAAATAATTATGAGTTCTACTACTGGGCATTCAGCTTATCTGCTGTCAAAAAAGAAAGAATTCAGATTAGTTGTTTTTGGTTTCGAATCTGTTGTGTTGACGCTGGTTTTGGGAATCTTATGTGGTGAATATATCAATTCATTATATGCTTTGTCGTTGGTTGTTCCTATTAGTTCTTTGTTTTATACATTCATGACGACTCGAGAATCTTTAGCAACCATGAATAAGAGTCATGCGATAGCTGATGTGTTGAAGGAGATATTTGCGCTGAAAAAATGGTTTCCTTGTGTACTTGTCTTGATTTATGCTTTTGTTATTAACCAGTGGCATGTTATTTTGATTGGAGTAGGTATATATCTTTTTATTAATTATAAAAATCTAAGGATTTCAATCAAGGAAGGTGTAAGGATAATTTCTGATAGAAATTCTCTTCTGGTTTAGGAACTAACAATTTCTTTGTGAAATATAAGTATGTTGATAAATAAAAGTAAATTTCAGGGTGATATTTTGGTGTATGCTTACATGATCTTGTTAATTATGACAAGAATACTTCCGAATATTTCATCAATTAATGCTATAGTATATGCCTTGTTTTGTTGTTTGTACTTTTTTTTACTGAAACATTCATTCTCTTTCTGTTTGAAAATATTGCCTATTTTGTTGATAATTTCTATTTTTTCTTATGCTAATGGGAGTGGTATGTTGTATATTCTTATTGATGTTTCAATTGCTTATTTTATTCTTGCATCTATTCTGGTATATGATAGCACAACTCTTGTTTGTCAGAATTTGAAATTGCTTAATAAATTGTCTTTTATCGTATTCATATTGAGTTTATTTGCAATGCTGTTTCCTGCTAACTATATTGACATAGGTGGAGATATTCGTTTTATTGGTTTTTTTAAATATGGTAATCTTTCTGCAAGTATAGTCTCTATATTGTGTGTGTTATATTGGGAAACCTTTAATTTGCTGTATAAAAATGCAAAAAGAAAGACAGTCGTTCTATTCTTTTTAATATGCTTTTTTGTTTCTTACATATTTGTATGTAAAACCCGATCGTTACTATTCTTTTTGCCTTATTGGATTTATCAAATATATCTCTTTTGTGGAAAAAGGATTTTCTTTGCTATGTCAGTTTTTGGTGTTGCGCTTGTTTCTTTTTCACTGTTCGATGAGTTGAAAGTTGTTTTGCGCATAAATGAAGATGCCTCTTTTTTAACAAGAGAATCTTTGTCTATATTTTTATTGGATGGAATACGAGAAAATTATTTCATTTTTCCTCATGGAGCTCGTAAGTCTACTGATTTCTTTCAAACTTTTTTTAATGATGAATCATTAACCCCTCATAATGATTTCCTGCGTTATTATTATGATTGGGGATTTGCTTTTTTATTATTGATTCTATTTATGTTCAATGATTTAAAAAAGAGAAAATGTTTTAATTTTGGATTTATTTTCATATCATTAGGATACTGCTCTTTTGCTTTGCATAATATGCTGTTTTTGCCTTATTTGCTTCTTCCTTATTTGTTTATATTGATTATAAAAAAACAACCAATAATTAGATTATGAATAATTCGTCAGATAAAATACTGGTAGTGGCACGAAAATATAATGATATTTTTTATGCCATTTCTACTAGTGAATGGAGTCAATGTTCAAAGCATTACCTATTAATGATTACAGATCGCTTAGATCAGAATGAGTATCCTATGCAACATTTGTTTGATAAGGTCTGGTCTGTTCATGCAGAGTTGTCGCATGTAGCAATTCTTAAGCAGGTTTTTATATTGAGTAGGATTTTAAATCAGCTAGACTATAATCTCGTTACTATTTCAAATATAGTTACTGTTGCCAATTTGTATATTTTGAATCACACTAAAACAGCAAAGATCATCATGCTTGAAGATGGGTTTATGAATTATTACAATTTTGTCCCTTCAAATAATCGTATAAAGCGATTGCTTATGAAGCTGTTATTTATTAATGTTGATCGAGTCTATAAGAAAATAGGAAGTTGTTATTTGTTAGAACCTAATCGTGCAAAATATTATTTTGGATTAAAAAAGCAGTTACGTATAGATGCAGATCACATTCTCAAATCAGTTCCCTTAAGTATGAATTTAGAAGGGAAGTCTATATTTGTGGGACAGCCATTGTATTTAATGAATAATATGAGTGTGGATGAATATTCTACTATAGTCAATAATTGTATATCACAATATGCAATTGATTATTACTTGTCTCATACCATGTCTTCGAAGAAAGAGAATGTTGTTTGTCAGCATATTGATATGTCCAGTTTACAATTAACACTTGAGGTTTTATCTTCTATATATAATATGAAAATATACTCATTCTCTTCTTCTGTTTTATTTACAACAAAACTGATTAATCACAAAACGGAAACATTTGCAGTTACTCATCCAAAAGTTGATACTATAAAATCAGACAATATGATTTATGATTATGTTAACGGATTTGTTTCTGTGAATTAACTGATTATTTATAAGCGTATGTTAGATGTTACTGTAGTTATACTTACGAAAAACGAAGAGGTGAATTTACCTGACTGTTTGGAATCTGTTAAAGATTTTGCCACCAGATGTGTTGTAATAGATAGTGGTAGCATTGATAAAACTAAAGAAATAGCAGCGAAATTCTCTGCGGATTTTTACGAGCATCCGTTTGAGAACTATGCTCGCCAGTTTAATTGGGCATTAGATAATACAAATATAACAACAAAATGGACTTTTAGGCTAGACGCAGATGAAAGACTTACTTCTGAACTAAAGATTGAGCTGTCCGGACTTGTGCAAAAATATGAATCAGATGATGAAGTTAATGGTTTTACTATGGAAGCTTGGTTATATTTTCTTGGTCATAAAATTAAACACGGTTGCCATACCAAGCGAAAATTGATGATGTTTAAGACAGGAATAGGTCGCATTGAAGATAGAAAAATGGATGAACACACAATTTTATCACATGGTAGATCTGTTTTTTGCAAACATCGATTTATTCATTATGATTTTAAAGATATGACCCATTGGGTAAATAAAATGAATTGGTATGCAACCCGTGAGATGCAAGATTATTTTGAATATATTCAGTCTAGAAACACAAATAAAAATCAAATCTCAAAAGATCAAACAATAGGAAATACACGAAGATTGAAATTTGGACTTTATTACAAATTACCTATTTTTCTTCGAAGTTGGATTCTTTTTTTCTATTATTATATCATTAAGCTAGGTTTTCTTGATGGTAAGGAAGGGTATGTTATGCATTACATGTATCATCTTTGGTATAGATCTTTGGTTGATTCTAAAATATTAGAACAGATGATTTATAATAAACCTTTTGAAGAAACTGGTGCTTTAAATAATTAATATTATTTTTATGCGTACAGTAACATTAAAGACAACTGATTTAACAGATTGTGAAATCGGTAAGTTTCTTGGTGCTTTCAGAGAGGTATATAATCAAGAGAGGTCTATCACTTATTTTAAAAACGAATATACTTCTACTTGTTTAGAGCATTCTTTTCATACGCTATTATATAATGAATTTGATGAAATATGTGGTAGTTACTCATTAATTCCATTTATCTATTCTGTTAAAGGAGAAGAAGTTCTTGTAGGGTTAGGATCTGATTTATTTATCAAAGATAGTTATCGGGATAATGTAAGTAATTTGTTGAGTGTCTTGAATGCTGCTATTAAAAATGCAGAAGAAGTAGGAATGGTTGCCTGTTTTGGTTTTCCTAATGATAATTCTGAAATGGTTAGCCGTGCATTTTTGAAAGAAAAGAGAATAGGTTTGCTTGATACCTATATCTTGCCGTATAAGATTGGTGATTATAAAGCATCGATGAAGCTTTTGAATCCATTCTCGATACTTTTCTCAAACTGTTTATTAGGATTGTCGCATTTGTCATCATCTAACAATATTGCCGACACAATCATCAGGAAAGTTAGGCCTCAGTTTGAGCAGACCCGTTTCAAATGGTTCAACCCTACTGATTATCATCTGTATCAAAATAATGAAATGCAGTGCGTGTGGAAAATTTCTGCATTTGAGGGAGTCAAGGCTTGCTTTCTGATGGATGTATATCCGCTTACTGCAAGGAATTTCGATAAAGCTGTTAGAAAAATGGTGAGCGATGTTAAGAAAGAGTGTGGATTGTTTCTTTATGTTGGTCATCTCCATTTCACTCCGCTATCAATGGTTAAGATCCCAAGAAGATTTGAACCTAAAGCCTTCCGCTTTGATTGCAGAATTTTGGATAAAGAAAAATTATCAAAGGTAGATGTTTTCAATATTGACAATTGGGAGGTTGATCTGTCTTCGTATGATTTATTATAAATGTATAACTTGTTAAAAGTAAAGTAGTATGGAAAAGAAAGTTTTTGATATAATTAATGAGATTAGAGCTGCTAAAGATATGAATACAGTAGCTGAACTTACGGCAGAAACAAGACTTCGCGAAGATCTTGCTTTTACTTCATTTGATCTTGCAGAATTAACTGTTAAGATTGAGGATGAGTTTGACATTGACATCTTCGAGGATGGACTAGTTAATACGATTGGTGAAATCTATGCGAAACTCTCTTAATTGCAGATGAAAAGATTCCTTTTGAATAATGGCTCTGAGTACAGCTATGAGCAGTTGCTTGCTTCGCTCAACGAGAGCGACAAGTACTACCTTCTGTACAAACAGCTAGATTTGTATCTCTTCTTCGTTAATCTTATCAAGGCATTGGCTAACAATGCTCCGTTAGTGTTACTTGACGCTGACCTAAACGAGACAGAAATCGATGGTGTAAACGTAGCTGAAATAAATGTGCCAACAAAAATTGTTTCCACTACGTTTGTTAACATGGAGGCTGTTGTAGAGGCGGTTAAGAACTCTACATCTGAAATCACGATCTTTACTTCTGGAACGACCGGTCAACCTAAGAAAGTGGTACATTGCGTGCAGACTCTTATGCGGGCGGTACGTTTTGGCGAAAAATATATAAATCAGGTTTGGGCGTATGCATATAATCCAACTCATATGGCAGGCTTGCAGGTGTTCTTCCAGGCGTTTATGAATCTGAACTTCTTGGTGAATGTGTTTAATAAGAGCCGTACTGAGGTTTATTCGCTAATTGAGACAAATCGCGTTACTCATATGTCTGCTACGCCCACTTTCTATCGCTTGCTATTGCCTTTCGAAAAAGTTTATCAGACCGTACAGCGTGTAACACTTGGGGGAGAGAAATCTGATAAGAAGCTTTATGAGTCAATAGGGATGATTTTTCCTAACGCTAAAATAAATAATGTGTATGCTTCCACGGAAGCTGGAACTTTATTTGCCGCTAAAGGCGATAGCTTCCAGATTCCAGCTGCTATTCGGGACAAATTCTTGATTCAAGAGGAGGAGTTGCTTATTCACAAGTCGCTGCTTGGTCAGTCGGATAGCTTTAAGTTCGATGGTGATTACTATCATTCAGGTGACTTGATTGAATGGGTGAACGAAGCCAATGGCTTATTCCGCTTCAGGAGTCGCAAAAATGAACTCATCAATGTGGGCGGCTATAAGGTTAACCCTGGCGAAACTGAAAAAGTAATCCTTGAAATCGAAGGAGTACAGCAGGCTTTGGTTTATGGTAAGGCTAACTCTATTTTGGGTAATGTGCTTTGTGCGGAAGTGCAATTAGTTGAAGGCTCAACCCTTACGGAATTGGAGATTCGTAACTATTTGAAAGAACAGTTGCAGGACTTTAAGATTCCTCGTCGAATTAAGTTTGTGGATTCTTTCTCATTAACAAGAACTGGTAAAATTAAACGATCATGAACGTATTGGTAACAGGTTGCTCACGTGGTGTGGGCTTGGAAATTTGTAGAGTGTTGCTGGAGCAGGGTAATACTGTGTATGGTGTCGCTCGTAGTTATACGGATGAGTTTAAAGCATTGGAAGCTGAATATGCGGGCAAACTCTTCTTCAAGAGTATTGATCTTAGCGATAGCGAGAGTATAAGAAAGTCGGTTTTTAAAGAATTTGTGGGAAATAAAGTCGTACTTGACGTTTACGTGAACAATGCTGCGATGGCTTATGATGATATAGTGACAAATCTAAACTTGGATCGACTGAAGGCGATGTATGCGGTCAATGTATTTACTCCGATGATGATGACAAAATACGCAATACGTAATATGCTTCTTCACCATACCCGTGGTTCTATAGTGCATATTTCAAGTATTAGTGCGCATACGGGTTACAAAGGGCTTGCTATGTATGCTTCTTCAAAGGGTGCACTCGAAGCATTTTCAAAGGATACGGCTCGTGAATGGGGGGGGATGGGCATTCGCTCCAATGTGGTAGTGCCTGGATTTATGGAGACAGCCATGAGCTCAACTCTTACAGACGACCAAAAAGATAGGATATACAAACGTACTTCTATGAAGGCGGCTACCAGTGTTCGTTCTGTAGCGGAAACTGTTTCCTTTCTTGTTAGTGAGAAAGCATGTAGTATCACTGGACAGAATATATATGTAGATAATGGAACAATCTAGTATGAACTATTTAGTCGTAGTAGCTCATCCTGACGATGAGGTGTTGGGTGCTGGTGCAACAATTAAAAAACTAACAAGGGATGGCCATTCAGTAGACATCTGCATTATGTGTTCAGAGGCTAAAGCACGTGCTTTTCGCCCTGACGACAATGAACTGAACGATGATTTAGATGCTAGCTCAAAGATGCTTGGCATACGTAATAAGTATGCGGGGAACTTCCCTAATATAGAGATGAATAATGCTACGCATCTTAGTTTGGTACAGTTTATAGAGAAGGCGATCATCGCATCGAATTGTGACGTGGTTATCACGCATCACCCTTCTGACACAAATAATGATCATATGCATACCTCTATGGCTTGTCAAGCTGCTATCCGTCTGTTTCAACGCCGTGCGGAGGTGAAACCTTTAAAGGAGTTCCTGTTTATGGAGGTACTCTCTTCTACTGAATGGTCAGTTAATACATCCATGAACCGATTTCAGCCAAATACATTCGTGGAGGTTGGTGAGAACTGCTTAGAGGTTAAAATAAATGCTTTAGCTACCTATCGGGGTGTAATGCGGCCTTTTCCTCATCCTCGCTCTGCGGAAGCGATCAAGGGGTTAGCGGCTTATCGGGGCGCTCAAAGTGGAACGAATTATGCGGAGGCATTTGAGTGTACTTTAAGAAGACTTTGATTGTATGTATCAGTTTGTAAAAAGAGCTTTTTGTGTGATAGCTTGTGGTGGTGCGTTGATCGTTTTATTGCCTGTGTTCTTGATAGCTATTATTGGTATTCTTATCTCTGATTGGGGACCTGTTTTTTATTGTGCGAATCGTATTGGAAAGGATAACAAGTCTTTTAGGATGTATAAGTTCCGAAGCATGACGATCGCCAAAGATGCGGATGAGAAGAGTTTCAAGGCGGATACGAACCGTATCTTCAAGTGGGGTGCCATTATGCGCGCTACAAAGATTGATGAATTGCCTCAGTTGCTGAATTGTGTATTGGGGGATATGGCGATAGTGGGACCTCGTCCAGCCGCACAAGATCAAGTGGTGATTATGCGTGAGGGTAAATATGGTATAGCTGCCCGAGTGCGTCCGGGGTTGACAGGTCCAGCCGCATTATATGATTATTTATACGGTGACACTGTAGAAGATCCTGCAGAGTATATGGAAAAAGTGTTGCCTACCCGTAGGGAATTAGAGGCGTTTTATGTTCATCACGTGAATGTCGGTTTTGACTTAAAAATGATCGTTTGGACGTTTTTGTGCATTTTAGGTAGGGTGGCTGGTAAACCGCAGAATTGGATACTTGAAAAATTAAAAGGATATGTCGAATAAAACAATACTGGTAACAGGCTCAGCTGGGATGATTGGCTGCTATCTGGTGAAAGATCTGATAGCTAAAGGTTGCACTGTAGTGGGTGTTGACCGCAGGGTATCAGATTGGACGCATGAGCATTTGAAACAAGTGGTTCTTGACCTTGCTGACAAAAATGCGTTGGAGGCGTTATTGGATGCGGAGAAGGTGGATAGATGCATTCATTTGGCCGCATTGGCACATGCTGGAGGTGGTGAAACTGACTTTAGTTTTGAGAGGTTCAAGTTTCTGAATGTGACTTGTGCTGAGAATGTGTTTGAAGCTTGTGTTAGCCATAATGTGTCTGTGTTGTTTATCAGTACTGTGGATGCCATTGGCATGGTGAAGGGGTTAATAAATTCAGGCACAGAGCTGAATCCTATCTCGAACTATGGAAAGAGCAAGGCAATGGCTGAAGGCAGGCTTAAAGAGATTTGCCCAAAGTGGAATATATATAGATTCTCCCCTGTCTATACCGCTACGCAGAAGCGTGATATTGAGAAGCGCTATTATCTGAAATATCCTAACTGGGCATATAAGATAGGTAATGGTGGTAAATTTGAGGTGCTAGAGATGAGTGGTGCTGTTAAAGCCATGGTAGATTGGGTTGATAAAGAGGTTGATAATACAATTCATATCATCAAGAATCCCGAGCTGCTGGACATCAATAACCTCATTAAGGTTGAAAAGGCGGAAGGCAGAGCCAAGCATGTGTTATATTTCCCTGAGTGGATGGTAATAGCTGGATTTTATTGCATCAATTTGATGTTTGGTAAGAGCAATACAACTTATTTGGTATTCAAGGCTCTCTGGCCTTTTAGAACGGTATAGCTTATGTTGATTAATCAAGAATTATTGGATGATTTGTTGGCTAAAACGGCAGATAGCCCTCGTTTGCGTGTGAACTTGGATTTGCGGAATAGTTCCGAGGATACTTCCCAGCGGATGCTGAACGCCTTGCAGTCGGGATCGTTAGTGGATATCCATCGTCATTCGAATACGTCTGAGACGGTCGCTATCTTGCGGGGGGCGGTCACGGAGATCTTCTATGATGAGAAGGGGGTGGAGTGCGGCCGTTATGAGTTGTCGCCTGCCATTGGGAATATGGTTCTACAGATTCCTGCCGGGCAGTGGCATATGCTTGATCCCTCGGGAACCTTCAGTTATCTTAGAGGCAAAGGATGGGGGGATGAGCCTATTCTGGGAACTGACATTTGGACGAGGGAATAGGTGTAGATTGTATTAATGTAGATATGTCTTGCGGAAGATGCTTCCTTACAGGAGGCAAAAGAAGCGCAAGAGAAAGCAATGGTAGAAGGTATGGAGAATGGCCGTTTATCAGAGAAATATGCTATCGCTCGAAACCTGAAAGAGGCGGGAGTGTCTAAATCTTTGATTGTTCAATGCATCGGTTTATCGGAAGAGAAGATCGAGCGGTTATAGTTTTTTTCCTGAAAACTGTCGAAGGCAGAGATGTCAGAATAATATTATCGGGAGAGTCGGTGTAAGAACCGGCTCTCCCGATTTCGTTATATTGTGGCTCCATAGGTTTATGTTGAAAAGAATTGAACGCTTGCGCTTTATTCTTTGATAAAAATTCCGTATGTTTGCGGTGTAGAATAAACAATAGGTTTAACTAAAAATAATTAGCTATGGGAAAGTTCGTGAATCCGTTTACGGATATTGGTTTTAAGATTATTTTCGGTCAGCCGGCTAGCAAGCCGTTCTTGATCACGTTATTGAACGAGTTGTTGGCGGGTGAGCATCGGATTGAGGATCTGGTGTTTCTCGACAAGGAGGATCATGCGGAGCATGTACGTGACAAGGGGATTATTTACGACCTCTATTGCCGTACCTCCACGGGAGAATATATCATCGTGGAGATGCAGAACCGCAAGCATCTGAATTTCGTGGACCGAACATTATATTATATGTGTCGTGCGGTGAGCCGTCAGATTGAGGCCCCGCTAGCGGTGGAAGTACACTCACCGGATGACGGGGAGGAAGGGCTGGAGGTGCGGGAACCTTCGATGTCGTATGGCGCAATCTATAAGCTACATACGGTGTATGGTGTTTTTTTCATGAATTTCAAGGAGCCGGATTTACCGGATCGTTTCCGTGTGGATTCTGGAATTCTGGATCTAGAAAGTCATGAGACGCTGAACCCTCATTTCCGGCAGATTTATTTGCAGTTCCCTTATTTTACGAAGGAACTGGATGAGTGCGAAACTTTATTAGAAAGACTTTTTTATGCGTTAAAGAATATGGAACATTGGATTCGAATGCCGGATGCCTTGAAAGAACAGGTGTTCGCTCATCTATCTCGTTTGGCCGCCGTGGCGAATCTCTCTCCGGAGAATCGTCTCGCCTATGACCGTGCCGTGGATCGCTACAATGTTAACCGTCTTGCGGAAGAGACTTTCTTGCAGGAAGTAGAGGAAGCAAAAGAGAAAGCGATAGCGGAAGCAAAGGCGAATGGGATGAAGGAAGGCTTGAGGGAAGGTCTGGAGAAAGGTCGCCTATCAGAGAAATATGCTATCGCCAAGAATTTAAAAGAGTCGGGGGTATCTAAATCTTTGATTGCCCAGAGCACCGGTTTACCGGAAGAGAAGATCGAAGGATTATAGTTTTTGAAGTAAGTTACCGAATATAGGAAAGTCGGAATAAAGTAATCGGGAGAGTTGGTGTAAGAACCGGCTCTCCCGTTTTTTATTTCTATTGAACGCTTGCGCTTAAAAGGCGATCGCCACCTCCGCACCGATCTGGAAGGGCTTACCTAGTTGGATAAACGGATTTCCGAACGACTCGAAATAGAATGCCGAGTAATGGGTGTTCGTTATATTACGGCTCCATAGATTTACGTTGACGATACCTTTGCGTACGCCTACCTTTGCGTTCACCGTTCCGTAGAATTTCTGGTAGATGTCGTTTCGCTCGGTCCAGAAGATCTTTCCGACACCGCTGAATTGGGCGGAGGCGGAGAATTGGTCTATCCATGCGTTACGGAACAGGCGGGTGTATTGCAGTCCTACGTTGAAGGTATGACGTGGGGTATATGGGATGAAGTTGTTCTTGAAATCCTCTTTCCCGTTGTTGTAATCCCGGAACGTAGCACGGGTAAAACCGTAATTAGCGTCGGCGGTTAGCCCATCGATGATGCGGGCACGCAAGGAGGCCTCTATACCGTAGCTTTTGGCTTTCCCGGCGTTGGTGAGGATACGGCCGTTGCCGCTGTTCACGAATTTGGTCAACTGCACGTCTTGAATGTCCATATAGAAACCTGTCAATTCTGCGCTTAGGCGTTGGAATAGCAACTCGCTACGGATACCGATCTCGTAGTTCCAGCTTTTCTCCGGTTTGTAGGCGGCTACTTCCTCGATGGGGGTAGGTTCTTTGACCTCGATCGGCATCATGTCCTTGAAAGCGCTCATCATATCGTATTGCATCTGGCTTTGCATCACGTCCGCCGACATTTGTACGTTGTAACCTCCGGTTTTATAACCTTTTGCTACTGATACGTAGGTGAACGTGTTTGGCGAACACTCGTACTTTAAAGATACTTTCGGAAGCACTTGCCAGAAATCTTGGGAGATGCTGGCGTCCATCACGGTGGTTGGGATCGGGAAAAGTTTCTCGATGTCGATAACCGGTCCGTTTTCTACGAAGCCGAAACCCATTCTCATCTTAGCCTCGGAATCGTAATCCATCTTTTGCTTCTCGTAATCCAAGCGGATACCGGCGGTAATTGACAGGCCTTCCGTGAACAGGTTGTTATAAGTGGATTGGTGATACAATGCAAGGCCGTAAGAAGGGGTGTCGAAAGAACCCGGAATATAAAGATGATCGTCCAGTATTTTTAGATAGGGCATCTTAGGGTGATCTTTCTTCAATTGATCGAATACGGGCTGGAGAACGGTCTTGATCCCGTCTTCCTTGAAATCGACCGGGCCGTCCGTATGTAGATCATCGTAGAAACCGTAGAGTCCGAAGGACCATTGGTAATTATTCCTCGTGTTGCTCTTGATCGCTAATTCCTCGCTGAAAGCGTTTTGCTTTTGCTTTTGGTTGAGGGTAAAGATCGATAGTGGGGAGAAGTCTTGATCCATCTTCATGTCATCCTTGAAATATTGATGACCGGTGATGCTGCTTAGTATCACGTGCTCATTCCGGTATTCGAGGGACAGGTTATTGGCGATGACCGTCCGTTTATAAGAGCTGGGATCGTTGATATTGATAGGATTTACATACTTGTGATCGGTATTTCCGGTTCCGATGAACATACCATATGGAAACGCTCCTTGATCCGTATAATCTACGGAAAGGGAGTAGGAGGCACGGAAGTTCGGATTGAAGCGACCTTCTAACTTGAATCGGCCGCCAACGTTGTCTTCCTTATCGATCTTTTTCCCATCGTAGGCATTGGTGTAGAAACCGTCGCTATGGTCATAGTAAGCGGCGGCGGTAAATCCGATGGTCTCGCTCAACTTAGCATAATGGGAGGCTTTGACTTTATATTGCCCGTAGCTTCCGGCCGATAGGGAGAGTTTCTTTCCTTGGTAATCGAACGGGGAGATGGTATAGATATTTACGATGCCCCCCATGGCGTTACGACCATACAAGGTTCCTTGCGGCCCTCGTAATACCTCGATGCGTTGGATATCGGTCAGCTCGAAATCGAAGGTGCTTTTATCCAGATAAGGCACGTTGTCTACATATAAGCCCACGGATTGTCCGCTACTTCTGGCTCCGATACCGCGGATATAGATGGCCGAGGTTAGTTTTGCCCCATAATCCGGCATGTATAGGTTCGGGACGAAAGAACTTATATCCTTTAATGCGTCGATCTGCCTACCGGAGATCATTTGTGGGGAAAGGATCGATACGGAACCGGGTAACGTACGGAGGTTATTCGTCTCCTTCGTGGATGAGGTCACGATTACCTCACCCATGTTATAGGTTTTTATCGTGTCGTTCTCGTTAGCCTTGATGTCCTCGGCGTATACATTTTGCAGCCCCAACGCACCTAGGGCGATGATACCTAAGTAGTGTCTCTTCATCGAATTTCTTTTGTTAGTATATTTTTTCAATCGCGAAGAAACGGTAAAGAAACAGGATGGTCAATCACTAGATGTAGTGATTTTGAAAGCTGGTTTGTTGGCTTCGCTATAGTTCGATATCGTCGCCGGAGATGATCCCGTTCATGATGGCGTAGAAGGTGAGACCGGATACGGTCTTGATGCCCAGCTTGGCGGTGATGTTCTTACGATGGGTAAGGACGGTGTTCAAGCTGATGTTCAGCTTATCGGCGATCTCTTTATTCGTGATGCCTTTTACGATCAGTTGAAGTACGTCTACCTCACGGCTGGATAGGTCCTTGTTGTTTTCGGTTGTGGTGTTGCCGGAGCTGTCGCTCGTAAATAATTGTTGCAATTGCTCGATAATGGTCTCTTGGGAGGAACGTAACGTGATACGGTTCGTAGACGAGAGCGCCCCGTGTTCTTCGGTGCTGTCGATGAGGATGGCGGTCTTGTTTCTTCTCGGGAGGAAGAAATCTGCGTTGAGCACAAGGGTATCTGAATCGGTGAAATAGTAATCGTAGGTGTCGCTTCCTGTGGAGGAAAGCATCTCGAAATTTGGAAAATAGCAAACCTCTACCGGGGGGAAGTAGTCGGTCAGCAAGCTTTGCAGCCCAATACTTCTTAGGGTATCAGACAGTATGATCGCTATTTGTTTGTTTCGATGCATTTCAGATCGTTAGATACATAATTTTTCCATGGCCGAGACCATGGGGGTAAGGATTCGATACCGGATCCGGTTGTGTTGTTTGATGTCTTTCTCCAGACTACAGATGGAGAAGAGGACGGCATAACATAAATTCTCGTCGTAATCTCCCGAAAGATGCTTGACCATGATACTTTTTAAGTCGGCTAAAAGGGCCTCGATGGTATCTTCCGTACGTTGCTCGGAGGTGATTTGCAATCCATCGATCGTTCCCGCCGGTTCTTTTCCCAGCTTTTTACTTAACGACATGCAGTAGGGGAACCATATCTTATCATCTTTCTCGATGCGGGCAATGAGTTCTTCCTTGAACGAGGAGAAGAAGCGTCCTATCAATCCAAGAGTAGGATTGCCGGGCGTACTCATCGAGATAAAGGAACCTAGATGGCGTTCTATATTGGGGAGCTGATAACGTAAATAGTATTGGTTCGTCTTTGTCAGGTAATCAATGATCTGCGATGTATGGAAAGTTTGTAACTTCTTCTCCGGAAAATACTCCTCGTTGAGGAAGGTATTGATCACTGTCAATAAAAAGTCCGTATCCAACGAATGTTCTTCACAGAGCGTCTTCACCGATTTGTCGCCAAGCCCGAGACGAATCCCAAACCGGTTGATTACGGGAATGAGTGAGGGGTGTTCTTCCACCACCTCACTCAATTGCATATTTGGGTATACTAAAGGCATCTTATCAAGCTTGTTCCCATTGTTCACGTAATAACTTGACGGCGGCGGGGACTACCACGTTACGGTCTCCCTGACATCCGCACTCGAAACTTACGTAGTTGTTATAACCAATCATTTTCAATCCCTTGAAGCCATTGATATAGTTATCGGCATCTCCATCCTCACCCGGCATGCTGCGACGTTTGCGGCTGGCCACGTGTACGTGTTGGAGATACTCTCCACCGGAGATAAAGGCTCCCATATCAGAGGTCTCTTCCCATGTCATATGCCAGAAGTCGCCCATGCAACGTACACCCGGATTATTGATATCCCGGCATAAAGAGGCGGCGTCGGCTACTTGACGTAGATAAAAACACTCTTTTCGGTTCAAAGGTTCAAAGATGACGCTAGTCCCATGCTGGGCGGCGAAAGTTCCCATCTCGTTGAATTGCTCGCAAAGGAAATCCCGTGTCTCCATCGTATGAGGCAAGGCGGGGACTTGACCATTAAAAGCAGGAACGATAATCACGCCCGTAGAACCTAATTCACCGGCTGCGGCGATGATCTCTTTCATCGTATCCATGCATTCCTTGCGGATGGCTGGATCGGTAGAAAGAATAAAGCCTTTGAAGCCGGCGCAAATGGCACTCACTTTGATATTACGTCCGTTTAAGGCCTGCTTGATCTCGTTTACCCGGCTGGCTAATCCTCCGCCACCCGGCTCAAAACCTACAACGCCCAACTTCTCCATAAAATCAAGTTTCTCGTTCAAACTTTCACCCGGGGCGATTCCCTCTTGGAAAGAAAGCTTTAATTCAAGGTCTTTGCCGGGCTTGTCGCTCCCTTTTTCTCCTTTGGCAGTGTTTGCCGACTTGGAAGAGCAGGAGGCCAAGGCCGTACTTCCTACCGCTAAAGCAGCGCCGGATAAGGAGGTTCTTAAAAAGTTTCTTCTATTTAATGTCATAAACAGTCTGGATTATTTCTTGTCGATTGGTTTACCCGGAACAGGAACGACGAAGCCGCTCATATCCATCTTTCCTAAGTTCAAATCTTTCGGAGTGTAATCCAATGCTGAGGCAGTCATGGCATCCCAAGTGGTCTCGGCACCCGTGTAAGCGGACTCACGACCCATGATTGCGGCCATATTGGAGATAGCAGTCTCAGAAGCTTGCTCGATTTGTTTACCACCACGGATGCAGTTGATCCAGTTTACATGCTCTAATGTATACGGGTCAGTTTGCTTGAAGTTCGCTTTTTCGGCCTCACTATCATATTTCCAGATAACGTTTCCTGCCAAATCCTTGATCTCCATCGTGTCACTGCTCCATGATCCCTTGGTTCCTTGGATGAATTCGCTTACATTATTTGCACAACCATCTATCTGGCGGCACATACTATGCATATGGATACCATTTTCCATTGTGAAATCAACGCTGAAGTTATCATATTGGTCGCCAGTGATACGACGGTGGCGAGAACCGAAACCTACAGCCTTGACTGGTTTCAATCCGCTGAACCAAGTGAATACATCTATATTATGTACGTGTTGCTCTACGATATGGTCGCCGGAAAGCCATTTCCAGTTTACCCAGTCCTTGATCATATATTCGCAATCGTTCCATTCCGGTTGACGATCCCGATACCAAAGCATATTCTGATTCCAGTAAACCGTACCGCCCGTGATCTCACCGATCAATCCTTCCATGATCTTCTTGTAAGACTCGACATAACTGCGTTGGTGATGGCGTTGAGTACCGGTTACGACACATAAGTTCTTTGCCGCAGCTTGTTTTGCGGTAGCCATAATGGTACGGTAACCAACCGGATCAACACAGATAGGTTTCTCTAAGAAGGAATGTTTGCCCTTTTCTGTGGCGTATTGGAAATGAACTGGACGGAATACGGGAGGAGTGGCGACGATCACTACATCTACGCCGCTATCAATCACTTGTTTGTACGCATCCAAGCCGACGAAACGTTTATCAGCCGGTACATCAATTCCTTTCTCATCTTTTAATTTCTTTGCCAAATCATCGACACGTTCTTGGAACGTATCGCCTAAAGCCACGATCGTAACGCCGTTTGCAGCGTTCAAGAAGTTAAAAGCGGCTCCGGAACCACGTCCGCCACAACCGATTACACCAGCTTTTAGTTCTTTTCCATCAGTCGCCAAATCTGGTAATTCGGGCACGTAATAAGTACCGGGTTCTTTCAAAGGCTTTATTGCGTTCGCACTTTCACCTCCACCACAAGAAGTTAATACACCAACTGTACTACCTGTTCCAATTGCTCCAAGCGCACCCGCTAGGGCTGAACTTTTCAGAAATGATCTTCTGCTAATGCTGTTCTCTTTTTTCATGATATTATTTTTTTTAGACACTATTTATTAGGTTCACATACAACACGGAAACCGATTCCTCTGATATCGGAGTACCACCAGATACTCTTCGGTTGTTGCGGATCGGTTTTTAACCAAGCTTCATGTTTGGTATAATCACGGGAAGCGCAGCGAAGATCTGCCGCATCGGAGGTGTAATTACCGCCTCTCACTACCCATTCTGTACCTTCAGTAACTAATGGATCTGTGGCGCTACTTCCGCTTTTAGCGTAAGCTTCAGGATCATACTTGTCGGCACAATATTCCATTACATTACCCAACATATTCTTTAACCCAAAAGGGTTGGCTTTTACCAAATCCGGTTCTTGCGTCTTATTTTTGCTGTTCTTGCTATAAATCACATAAGAACCTATACTATCAGTCTTTGCGTCGAAAAATTTACGCCAGAAGCCTTGATCGGAGAAATCTTTTGGATTGCCCGTAAAGAAATAAGGCGTTTCCGTGCCGCCACGTGCCGCATATTCCCATTCCGCCTCGGTCGGTAAACGATAAGTCTTTCCTGTTTTCTTGGATAACCATTGGCAGAAAGTCTCGGCCGCATAATGAGTCATTGTAATAGCCGGGCGATCTCCGCCACCCCAGCCTTGATCCGGGAAACCGAACGGAGGTGTCGGACCGGAGATGGCATCGACATTCGGATTACTGTTATTTGCGTACACGGTCTCTGGCGGGGTACGGCCCTCACTCATCGTATTCCCATAGAAAGCCCAGTATTGATCCCAAGTCACCTCGACCTCAGCCATGAAAAACGGACTGACAGTTACGTTGTGTACAGGCGACTCATCTGCTTTATGAAATGCCTCTTTTTCCTCACTACCCATTTTGAATGAACCTCCGGGGATAGCAATCATCTTGAATGATACCATTGTTCCGGGAATTTGTTCTACATAGTCGGTGAAAGAGGTAACTGTAGTTGGTTCCTTAAAAAACAAGCTGGTATCCGAAGATGCCCCGGATGTATTTTGTCCTGGTATACCAACCATCTTGGAGTGATTGTAGTTTGGATTGTAATGTCCTGCATCCAAATGGCAACTAATACATTGTAGATCTAGCTTTTTCTCATTCTCATCATAATATAAATGTGCCGTTACACCATCATCGGTAATTCCTTCGGGGAATAAGTTCTGATGGCACTCCTTACAAGATTCATTGGGGATATATTTAACGGCGTGTTCCAACTCGGACTTAGTTTCCCAATTGAAATCCGCACTGTCTTTAGTCAAGTATGACCAAACATCTTTCATACCCAATTTAGCCTTTGCGCTATAATGTTTCCAAGTATTTGTTTGGGGTGGGAGGTGACAAGCTACGCAATGTGTCTTAACGCCACTTCCATTATTTACATGCTTGGAAAGTTTCCAACTGTTTTCTACGTGAGGATGCACGTGGCACATCATACAAGATTCATCTGTCGAGAAATATACAGATGTTTTATAAAGGGCGATCATAATCCCAGCTCCCAAAAATAATCCGAGGAACAGGATAAACGCCTTACTTTTGAAAAAATACTTTTTCCTCTCAGACGAGTATCGATTTGAAAATTTGTTAGTTGTCATCTGTTTCTATGGTATACGATTTACACTAAGTCTCAATTAGATTTAAAATCGGCAATAAAAGTAGTATATTCCTTTATATATTGAAAGAAAAAATAGTCTCTTTAACGAAAAATGTTGTCTTATTTACGCTTTTTTATCGCAATGGGAAGAGAGGGTGAATAATAAAAAGCGGCAACACATATTCATTGTGTTGCCGCTCACGCACGGAAGGAGAGGCTCGAACTCCCGACACCTGGTTTTGGAGACCAGTGCTCTACCGACTGAGCTACTTCCGTATTGCGGGTGCAAAAGTAGTTTAATAATTTGAATATGCAAGTAAAATATGAGAAAAAATAGTCTGCTTTTTAAAAAGGCATTTAGATTATATTTAGTATGTTTGCCAAATCAAAGATAAAGGAGTGGGAGTTTTTGTGCGAGATATCAAAGGGTTGCTTGAATCTGTGTCGGTAGATAACAGGGGAGCTTTCGAACGTTTTTATAATTTATATTATGATCAGGTTTTTCGCTTCGCTTATTATTGTTTAGGCGAGAAGGAGGCATGCCGTGAAGTTGTGACAGATGTTTTTTTCTCGGTCTGGCAATCTCGGAAACGATTAAAGGAGATTGATAATATAGATACTTATTTATATATTTCTGTACGTAACGAGTCTTTTCGTTATCAAGCAAGGAATAAAGACTTGAATAGGGCTTCTTTAAATGAGTTGTTGCCATTAATGGAAGAGGAAGATGAGGGTTCTCCGGAGGAGCATTTGGAGTTAAAAGAGATGAGAGAGATGCTTGATAAAGCGATTGACGAACTTCCTGAGAAATGCCGTCTTGTGTTTTTGATGTCTCGTGAGGAGGGATTGAAAACGAAGGAGATCGCGGAAATATTATCGGTTCAAGAGAGTACGGTTCGTGTACAGATGAAGATCGCTATAGAAAAATTGGTAGCCCGGTTGAAGCCGAGCTTTCCAAATATTTCATTCTCTTTATTGCTGATGTTTATTTTAATGTGATTTATAGATCTGCTTAAGCTTTCTATATGGGGATATTCCCTGTTAGAAGGAAAGATGATAGTTCTTTTATATCAGTAACGATTTTGTTTGCTCCGACATTCGCTAATTCTTCTTCATCCCCGTAGCCGTAAAGGACTCCTATTGAATCTATGTTATTCGCTTTGGCCCCTTCTATATCATATTTACGATCACCGATCATGACTACGTCAGACCGTGTTTTTATATCGGTACTGTCTAATACATATTGTATTACATCCGCTTTTTCGGAACGGTTTCCGTTGAATGTGCTTCCTCCAACAAATGTAAAATAAGATTCTAAGTGGAAATATTCTAGAATTTGTTGAGCGAAGGGTTGCGGCTTTGAGGTGGCTAAGTAGATTTTCATTTCGTTTTCGGTAAGCAAACGGAGTAATTCTTCAATACCTTGATACAGGGTATTCTCGAAAATACCTTGTTTTGAAAAATATTCCCGGTATTTAGCAATGGCTACATCTGCTTGCTCATCCGTAAACTGATAGAAGTCCTTAAAGGATGTTTTTAATGGTGGCCCGATGAAAGGGCATAAAGATCGTAAATCTTCTACTTCTATATTGAAATAGGAGAGGGCGTACTTTACAGAACTGGTAATACCAATCATAGGATCGGTTAATGTACCGTCCAGATCGAACAATATATGTTGATACCTTTTGTTATTCATTAGATATTAATAGGATTGAAAAAAGAAAGGCAAGATCTCTTTCAAGATTCTTGCCTTTTTGATGAGTCGGGATGAGAAGACTCGAACTTCCGACCTCCACGTCCCGAACGTGGCGCGCTAGCCAACTGTGCTACATCCCGTTTTTTGTATCGTTGTCTCGATTACGGGTGCAAAGGTACACATTGTTTTTGAACCTGCAAGAGAAAAGTGGATTTTTTTGCAGGAAAAATAGATAATTTACTGTCCTGTGAATTTTTCTTTCAAAACATTTGCTGGATTAAAAATAATACCTACCTTTGCACCCGTAATCGAAACAACGATATACAAAACGACATGATGGTGCCATAGCTCAGTTGGTAGAGCAAAGGACTGAAAATCCTTGTGTCCCCGGTTGGCACCACTTTTAAGAAAAGAAAAACGATGTAAATCCCTGAATTTCTTTGAAATTCAGGGATTTTTCATTTCCAAGAATAAGCAAAATAAGTGGGACTAAAGCAAACTATACATCCTTATTCGGGGGATAGTTTTAGAAAGCCTAAAATGTTACACAGCACAAGTGCTACTTCGTTTTTTTACAGCACATTGATCTATTTTACATAACCGGGTTCTCGGTTCGATTTCCTAACTTTGTATCATTAAAAATTGAGCTGTATGGAAAGAGAAATATTCAGCGTGTTGTTCTTCATTAAGCGTAGTAAAACGTTAAAAACGGGAAAGTACCTCTGCGTGTGAAATTCTATCAGATTTACCAAGACTTGGAATTGGAGGAAAAGATTGTCTCCGCACGTGCCATAGTAAACCGCTATCAGGGAAAGGACGAAACTTTCAAAACATTATATAATGTGTTCAAGGAGTATAACGACAACTTGGAAACTCGAATGAAACAGATCCCCAATATCCAACTTAAATTGACCCCCGATTTATTTTTCCTAAAATACAAAAAAAACATCATATAATCAGTTCATTAGCTTTCGATTTGTGCTGGGTTTGTAATTTTTATTTACTGCCAATATAGTCATTCATTTCTTCCCGCAAATTTTGCGTAAGGACTCTCCGTGCAGCTCAATTCTTGCGGCTTGGTGAGTTATTCTGTACATGACTGCGCCGGCTATTGTCTCCTTGCCGATGACATCATACTTGTCTTTGACCGGCAATTGTGATGCAATCAGTGTTGATTTCTTACCATATCGGTCTTCGATGATGTCCATCAGATGCATTCTGCTTCCGTTGTCCAACGGCTGCAAGCCGAAATCATCCTGTATAAGCATATCCGTCCTTTCTATCTTTTTCAGCTCCTACAGGATGCTACCTTTTACCTTGGTGGCCTTCAACTGCCCTAAAAGTCTGGAAGTATTGGCATACAGCACTTTCAATCCTTTCTGGCAGACTCTGTATCCCAAGGCTGTGGCAATGTAGCTCTTTCCTGTACCGGAGCTTCCCATGACAAACAAGTCGCACACCTCCTTGACAAAACTTGTTCATGCTGATTGATTTATTGGGAATACTATCTGTTTTGTCTATTTAATAGATTAATGTAGAATTATGAACTGATTCTGTAACTCTTTTAATGTTTTTTTGGTGGGGCAATTTAAATTGGATTTTGGGGAACTCTTTAGATAGGACAATGGGGGGACAGTTTATACCAAATTTTCCACCTGTCAATACACAGAAGAATTTTCATTGTTTATTACCGAAAAATAGAAGCAGTCTCTACAAAAAAAGACTGCTTCTGCTTCATTTCTAAAACAAATCAAAAAACAAATATGCTCAACTATTAATCTTAATTTTCTTTTAAGAAACGGATGATAACACAGGTTTGTCTGATACGGAAAACAAGTGTTCACTAAGCGCCTTCAAAGCATGCACTTTATCTTCCGCTTTCATCACCAACGATACATTACTACTACTTCCGCCGTATGAAATCATCCGTACGGGAATATCTTTCAATGCATTGATGATGCGTGCCTCAAAACCGACATTTTGCCATTCTAGGTCACCAACAACACAAACAATCACCATATTCTTTTCGACTGTAATCGTTGCGTATTTCCGTAATACACCCAC
This sequence comes from Parabacteroides sp. merdae-related_45_40, assembly GCF_001915675.1. Taxonomy (NCBI): domain Bacteria; kingdom Pseudomonadati; phylum Bacteroidota; class Bacteroidia; order Bacteroidales; family Tannerellaceae; genus Parabacteroides; species Parabacteroides sp. merdae-related_45_40. The sequence continues at coordinate 143,209 of NZ_MNQY01000047.1, forward strand.
AATCTCGTCTATATGCTTGTCATCATCAATCGTTACGGAAACCCCGATATCGGAAGTGGTCACCATGTCCACCGGCGTATTGTAATTATAGAACGTATCAAACACGATGCTCAGAAAATGAGGTGTCGGTATCGTATGGAGCGACTTGATCTTGACATACGTGATGTTGTCTTTGGCGGCAACAGCTTTGATCGCACCCTTTTCCGCCGTATTCGAGATCAATGTACCCGACGCATTTGGCTGCAATGCGTTCAAGAGGCGTACCGGTATGTTCTTTTCCTTGGCAGGCAGGATGCAAGTCGGATGTAGTATCTTGGCACCGAAATGTGCCAACTTAGCGGCTTCGTCGAAGTTCAACTGCCTAACAGGAGCGGTGTCATTGACAAACCGTGGATCGTTGTTGTGCATCCCGTCAATATCCGTCCATATCTGTATCTCTTCTGCTTGGATAGCCGCTCCAATTAGAGAGGCGGTGTAATCGCTTCCTCCTCTTTCCAAGTTGTCAATGCTGCCGTAAGCATTCCGGCAGATGAAACCTTGCGTAATATATATTTCTGCCTCTTTGTTTTGCTCCAAAAGTGTATTTAGGTGTTTAGCGATATATTCCATGTCCGGTTCATTGTCCATTGTAATTCGCATGAAGTTCAACGCAGGCAATAAAACTACCTTCACTCCTTGTTCTTCCAGATAGCAGGTCATCAGAAAGGTTGATATTAGCTCACCCTGCGCCAAGATTTCCTTTTCATCGAACATGCTGAAAGGCATATTAGAGAAAGACCAGACATGTTGAGACCGTTCAAGCATGTATTGCATGGCCCTTTCTTTGTAGGTATCGCTTTGGTATAATTCTTCTATATGATTGACATAAGCTTGTTCCAAAGCAGAAAGGATCGCATTGGCTTTTCCCGGATCTTTCTTATGGAAACACTCAGATATCTCCACTAAAGAGTTTGTTGTCCCTGCCATGGCAGAGAGTACTACTATTTTCTGTTCCTGATCGCAAATGATTGATGCGACATTCTTGATCCGCTGGGCAGAACCGACTGAAGTACCACCAAATTTTAATACTTTCATTAGACTATCTGATTTTTGATTTTACTTTTTATACATTGAATCTGATCACGAACGTGCTACCTTTACCGACTTCGCTTTCGATACGGATCGTACCACCATGAGCTTCCACAAAGTCCTTGCTGATGGCAAGTCCCAAACCGCTACCTTGTACTTTTGTTCCCGGCACACGGAAATAGTGGTCGAAAATACTTTCGTGGTAACGCGAGTCAATGCCCTTTCCGAAGTCCTTGACATAGATCTCGACGGCTTTGTCGATCTGTCGTGCACCGATGATAATCCGTCCGTTCTCCGACGAATAACGGATGGCGTTCGATAACAGGTTGGTCACAACCCAAGCAATTTTCTCGCTGTCGACAAACAATTTGGTGATCTTTTCAGGATACTCCACTTCGATCTGACAGTTAAAACGCTCGGCCTGTACCCGGTTCGCCTTGATGGCATAGTCGATCAGTTCGATCGGTTTGGTAATCTTCGGATTCAGGTAGAGCTTACCGCTTTCTACCTGTGACATCTTCAACAATTCGCCAGTGATCTCCAACAAACGGTCGCTATTTTCCTTTATGTTCTTGGAAAGGCTCTCCTGTTCTGTATTCAGTTTTCCGATCCGATTGTCTTCCAGCAGTTCCAAGCTCATCATGATAGCCGATATCGGTGTCTTCAGTTCATGAGAGATCGTTGAAATAAAAGTTGTCTTTGCAATATCTTTTTCTTTAAATTCGGTCACGTTCTTCAACAGGATCACATCCCCGACATACTTACCCTCCAGTCCAGTCTGCCTGTTAACGTTGATCGGGATGTATTTTACTTGAAAATAGCTTTCCTTGTTGTCCGCATAGATTTTCAACGGATCCTTATTGTCATCGGGATGTACCAACTGGCGGATCAAACGGCGCAGCAGATCATTTTTTAACGCCACTTCGGGAGCCGGTTTGTCGATAATGTTTTCCCGTGTCAAATTCAAAACAGTCAAAGCCTCGTCATTGACAAACAAAATCTTCCGTTCCTTACTCAAGCCTATGATAGGTTCTGCAATGCTGTTGATAATTGTTTCTATATATTTTTTCCCTTGCAGGATATCTTCCAGCGAACTGTTCCTGTATTCGGCCAAGCGCTCGGCCATCTCGTTGAACAACGTGGCTATTTCCTTAAACTCCGGTTCATTACCCAAATTGAGCCGTTTGCTGTAATTGGCATTGGTGATTTCCTTGATGCCATCCGTCAATTTCCGGATCTGTACGCTGACCGAGCGTGGCAGGCGAGCCAGAAAGAGGAAGGCGATCACGATACAAGCAATCCCTACCGTCCAGATCCAAAAGAGAGACCTTTCCGCCGTATGGACAGCCACTTCATTCTTTTCATAAATGGCTGACATATTGACTGCCATAATGGTATAAATCGTCTGGCGTATCTGCCGAATCGATTCATCATCCATGTCATCCAACGCCTTTTCACAGTTCGAACTTAATCGGTTGGTCAGTATGTCTTCATCCTTCTCTGTCAGATTTTTTTTCTGAGCTTCCAACCCGGCCTCAAACTCTTTTCGGGCATTCGGATTTTCCCGAATGGCATCCAGTGACTCGAGCATCTGACGGGAATAAAGGAGTGAATTATAATTATCCGCTAGGATATTCTGCGTGTCATCCGATACATTATGAATGTTTTTTATAGCCAATCCACCTAATAAAGTGATCAGGACAAATAAAAGTCCTATCCCATAAGTCAACTTTGTTTTTATATTCATATTCATGGAAGGATTTTTATGCTAATATTATTAAATCAATGCCTAATTGAGCCAACTCTTCTAACATGTTCCGATAGTGAACCATCGCAAGGATAGCGGAAGGATATTTTAAAGCTGGTCGTCCGATACATAGCGTACTGATTTGCTTTTCTTTACAAACCTGTACGATCGCATCCGTTATATGTGGGGATTGCACTTGAATGATTTCTCCTCCAAGTTCCGTTGCCAACTTGAAATGGTTAAGCAAATGCCTTTGACTTGCCAACGGAATCCTGTCGGAACTTTCTCTTGGGGTTTGTACATACAGTACAAAAAACTTGGAATTATATCGGGTTGCCAACCGTGCGACTTTCCGTATGATCTTACGGGGAGTTTTCTCATTACTGCTGATGCAGGCCATAAACCTTTCGTGGCGTACGCCGAGATTCTCTGGAATGGTATTCTCCACTTTTTTTTCTACCCGCAAAGCTACCTCTTTCAATGCCAACTCCCTAAGCTGAAGAATATGTTCAGCCTTAAAGAAATTATTTAATGCTGTTTGTATCTTATCGGGTTTGTATATTTTTCCGGCTTTTAACCGAGCCAGCAATTCGTCAGCGGTAAGGTCTATGTTGACCACTTCATCAGCCTGCTCCAGTACGATATCAGGAATACGTTCCTTGACCTCAATGCCAACCACGTCCTGCACCATCTCGTTAAGTCCTTCTATATGCTGAATATTGACCGCCGTGATCACACTGATACCGGCATCCAGTATATCCATGACATCCTGCCAACGCTTTTCGTTCTTACTGCCTTCGACATTGGTATGAGCCAATTCGTCAACGATGACAACTTCAGGATGGATACTGAGAATCGACTGCAAGTCCATCTCTTCGATCTCTTTTCCTTTATAAAATATCTTGCGGCGGGGGATGATAGGCAATCCTTCCACCAATGCCTCCGTCTCGACTCTCCCATGTGTTTCTATATAACCGATCTTGACATCGATACCGCTTTCCAGTAATTGGTGGGCATCTGATAGCATCCGATACGATTTACCTGACTTTTTCAACAAATCTAAAAAATGTTGTACACTTTGTTCTCGGTCCATGCGTATTATTATATCAAGGTCTTAAAGAAATTCCCAAGACAAGATGGGCATCCTCCATACGAGGGTTCCAAATTGCCTGTGTAAAAATAGGTAATGAGAAAGAATCCGTGATTTTGATATCTTTCGTTGCTTTCAATGCAACATTCGTTACTGCAAATCCACTATTTACATCACCTCCATACGTAGTTATTCCCGCATCATACGGAAGAACACCACAAGTTGCATTCAGATCGACGCCCTTCACTGTGAATGGAAAATTCAACTCCACATAAGAAGAATAGTTTTGGTTTCCATTTTCATCTTTGTCTTGACCGGCAAACATGAAATTCCAAGTGATAGACAAAGGTAACTTCTCAATAGGCAAAGTGTAAGCCAAACCTGCTTCAAAATGGTGATCTGTTTCATGGCTTTTGAAGTTAAAATAACGGCAAGAGCCTTGCCCTGCCCACCATAAGCTAGCGACAGACAATGTAGGACCAGCTGATCCGAATGTATACGCTGCCGTTAAATCTATCTCTTTAGCCGCAGGCATAGATGTAGAGTTTGCTCCCTGAAAATCGGTAGATCCCCAGGCTGTCAAAGAGAAATTACCTACCCCCAGTGATAGTGTCGGCTGGAAGCTAGCACCAGTTTGGTAGAAACCACGCCAAATATAGGAACTTACCAAATCTCCCTGTACAGAAAAACTTACTTTACCATCCTCTTCCTGTGCATTAGCCAACGTAGAAGATGCCATTGAGAATACAACTGCCAAGGCTGCTACTTTTTTTACGAATGATTTCATAACCTAAATCTAATTGACTTATTAAAAATTTGTTATTTGTTATTTGATGCTTGATCAAGCGCAACATTTAATTTCAATACATTTACTTTCTCCGTTCCGAACATACCCAATAACGGTTTCTCAACATGAGAATTGACGATACCCATTACCTTTTCTTCCGACCATCCACGAGCGTCCGCTACACGTTTGGCCTGTGCATAAGCGGCTTTCGGTGAGATATGGGGATCCAAACCGGAACTGCTGGCCGTGATGATTTCAGCCGGAACTTTTTCACGGGTTAGGTAAGGATGATGAACCAAGAATGTATCAATACGTTCTTCCAACAAAGCTAAATGTTCTTCATTGGAAGGTCCCTTGTTACTACCTGCCGAACTGGATGCATCGTAACCGTCACCAGCATGGGAAGGACGTCCCCAGAAATAAATATCTTGCGTGAAATTCTGACCAACATTGGCGGCCCCCACTACTTTTCCATTCAATGTAACCAGTTCGGCATTACCCTTATTCGGTCCTGCCACTTGGGCAAACAACCACAAAACGAAGATGTAGAAAACACTGAAGAACAAACAAAATGCAATTGTCAGTCTTAATGATTTAAAAAGATTTGATATCATAATGAATTATTGTTTTATTTTCTTAACCTTCCTCCTATCTTCATACAGAGGGAGGAAGGTTTTTAATATTGATTTTACTTTTACATGAATAAACTTACAATCATATCTATCAACTTGATACCAATGAACGGGGCAATTACACCGCCCAAACCGTAGATCAGCAAGTTGCGACGAAGCAATGCGGAAGCACCGATCGGTTTATAAGCCACACCACGTAATGCCAGAGGGATCAGAATCGGGATGATGATCGCATTAAAGATGATCGCACTCAGGATCGCTGATTCCGGACTGTGCAGGTGCATGATGTTCATCGGGGCCAATGCCGGGATCGTAACCATGAACAGAGCTGGTACGATAGCGAAATACTTGGCCACGTCGTTAGCGATACTGAAAGTAGTCAGCGTACCGCGAGTCATCAGCAACTGTTTACCGATTTCGACAATCTCGATCAGTTTCGTTGGGTCGTTGTCCAAATCAACCATATTACCAGCTTCCTTGGCAGCCTGCGTACCACTGTTCATTGCGACACCAACGTTTGCCTGAGCCAAGGCCGGGGCATCGTTCGTACCGTCCCCCATCATGGCGACCAGCTTACCGTTTTCCTGTTCCTTACGGATATAGTTCATCTTGTCTTCCGGTTTGGCTTCGGCGATATAATCGTCTACACCGGCTTTTTCAGCGATATATTTTGCGGTCAACGGGTTATCACCGGTTACCATTACCGTCTTCACACCCATCTTACGCAAACGTTCAAAACGTTCTTGGATACCCGGTTTGATGATATCCTGTAACTCGATCACACCAATGATGAAATCATCCTGTGAAACAACCAGCGGAGTACCGCCGTTACTCGTGATCTTCTGAACCAAATCGGCCACTTCTTTCGGATATTTGTTGCCGGCAGCCTCACTCATCTTACGAATAGCATCAAAAGCTCCTTTACGGATGCGAGTACCGTTTGCCAAATCCACCCCTGAACATTTAGTTTCTGCCGTAAACTTGATCATCTTTGATCCAGATGTATTCAGATCATGTACACGTACACCTTTTTCACGTCCCAGTTCCACGATTGACTTACCTTCGGGTGTATCGTCAGAAAGAGAGGACAGTAGACAAGCTTGTACAAAAGAGTGTTCGTCAATGCCGGATACCGGATAGAATTGGGTTGCTTTACGGTTACCGATCGTGATCGTACCGGTCTTGTCGAGCAGCAAAGTATCAATGTCACCGGCTGTTTCAACCGCCTTACCGGATTTGGTGATTACATTAGCAGACAACGCACGATCCATACCGGCAATGCCGATGGCAGATAACAAACCACCGATCGTAGTCGGGATCAAACAAACGAACAAAGAGATAAAGGCTGCGATCGTAATCGTCGTGTTGGAATAATCAGCAAACGGTTTCAAGGTACCGCAAACAACAACGAATACCAATGTAAAACCTGCCAGCAAGATTGTCAAGGCGATTTCGTTCGGAGTTTTCTGGCGAGAAGCGCCTTCCACCAAGGCGATCATCTTATCCAAGAAACTTTCACCCGGTTCGGTCGTCACTTTCACCTTGATCTGGTCGGACAATACTTTCGTACCGCCTGTTACAGAACTCTTATCTCCACCCGCTTCACGGATCACCGGAGCAGATTCACCTGTGATGGCGCTTTCATCGATAGAAGCCAGACCTTCGATAATTTCACCATCGGAAGGAATCGTGTCGCCGGCTTCACAAATAAAGATGTCGCCTTTCTTCAACTGAGAAGAACTGACCGTTTCGATCTTGTTACCGACACACAATTTGGCAGGAGTTTCTTCCCGGGTCTTACGCAAACTGTCGGCCTGAGCCTTGCCTCGTGCCTCTGCAATCGCCTCTGCGAAGTTGGCGAAAAGCAACGTGGCGAACAATACAATAAACACTAAGATATTGTAACCGAAAGATCCTTGCGTTGTATCACCGGTGGCAGCAGCCCAAATCGTAACAAACAACATGACGAACGTCACCACCTCCACGATAAACATGATCGGGTTACGGAACATCATCCGCGGATTCAACTTAACGAATGATTGCTTCAAACTTTCTATAACGAGCTCCTTTGGAAATAAAGAAGCAGTTTTGTTATTTCTCATCTTCTTAATCTGTCAATTAGTAAATACTAAAATATTCGGCGATCGGGCCTAATGTTTGTGCCGGGAAGAATGACAAGGCAGCAACGATGACGATTACGCAGAATGTCATCACACCGAATGTAACCGTATCAGTCTTTAATGTACCCGCGCTTTCCGGAGTGTACTTCTTGTTTGCCAAAAGACCTGCAATAGCTACCTGTCCGACAATTGGCAAATAACGTGAAATGATCAGTGCCAAACCGCAAGTGTAGTTCCAGAAATAGGTATTGTCGCCTAATCCTTCAAAACCGGAACCGTTGTTAGCAGAAGAAGAAGTATATTCATATAACATTTCACTGAAACCATGGAAACCGGGGTTGTTCAACCAGCCACCCTCGCTCTCTACGAATTCAGGGGCATATACCCATACGTAGGAAGAGATAGCCGTAAAGATCAAAATCACGAACGGGTGAGCCAACGAAACGATCGTCGCAATCTTCATTTCTCGGGCTTCTACCTTTTTACCTAAGAATTCCGGCGTACGTCCGACCATCAAACCGCTGATGAATACAGCTATGATCAAGAATGCATAGTAGTTCATGAAACCTACGCCGACACCACCAAACCATGTATTGATCTGCATGTTCAACATCTCCACCATACCGGAAAGAGGCATTGTGCTGTCGTGCATACCGTTAACGGAACCATTAGAGGTGACGGTCGTAGTCACAGACCACAAAGCGGTTGCGCCCGGACCCAGACGGGTTTCCTTACCTTCCATAGCACCACAAGACTGGTCAATACCCATCTCGTCGATTTTCGGGTTACCTGCCATCTCATAGTGAACGTTACAGAATACCCCCAAAAGATAAGCAAACAGCATTACACCATAGATCACATAACCTAACTTTTTACGTTTCAGATAAAATCCCAAAGCAAATACCAATGCCATCGGAATGATCAGAATAGACCAGCATTCTACAATATTGGTCAGGTAAGTCGGGTTTTCCAATGGGTGAGAAGAGTTTACTCCGAAGTAACCACCACCATTCGTACCTAACTGTTTAATCGGAACGATTGCAGCTGTAGGGCCTTGTGAAACAGTTTGTTCTGCTCCTTCCAATGTCGGGATTGTCATTTTGGAGTCGAAGCCCATCGGCGTACCTTGTATGATCAGGATGAAACCCACGATCAGAGACATCGGGAAAAGGATACGTGTACAGCTGATCACTAAATAGTGCCAGAAGTTGCCGATTGTTTTAGTTGTTTTGGTAGCCATCGATTTCATAATTCCAGCCATAGCAGCCATACCTGTTGCAGCAGTGATGAACTGGAACAACATGATGACGAACAACTGTGTAAAATAAGTCAAACCGCTTTCTCCGCTATAGTGCTGCAAGTTACAGTTAACCATGAAACTAATACACGTGTTGAACGCCAAATCTGGACTTTGTCCGCTGTTCCCATCAGGATTCAAAGGAAGATATCCTTGCGATACCAACAGGATCATACCCCAGAAGAACCAAAATACGTTTATAATAAGCAGAGATTTCAAGAATGCCTTCCAATCCATCTCTTCATTGGGGTTGATACCCGCCAGTTTGTAAATAAATCTTTCAATTGGAGCCATGAAACGCATGCAGTCGTTTCCATCCTTATACACCTTGGCGATATGCTTTCCCAGCGGGTAACTGATAACCAGCAGCAGCAATATCTGCAATGCTACACCTAAAATTTCTGTATTCATCTTTTCACTTAAAAAAATAATTACCATTAAAACTTTTCGGGCTTAATTAGGACATACATCAAATACCCGAAGATCAATAAGCAAAGTATAAACAGTGCTAAAAACATAATTTAATTCTCCTTTCTTACATTAAATTTTCTCAAACCAGTCCACACACTTGAAGAAAAACCAATAGCATACTACACCGGTAGCACACAAGAACAAAAATGATAACGTATCTTCCATACTTGTCTCTTTTAATTATTAATACTATTTATTTGTTTTCCGCCCTACTATATGCCAAAGTTGTGCCAAAAAATCGAGTTTATGCACAATATATTGTTTATCAGTTATATAATCAAAAAAATAATATTATTATGTAATATGCTCAATCCTTTTCAAAATGAAAATATCCTTTTCATTTTGAAAAGGTATATAAAAAGGCAAGCTGCCTGTTTTAGGTAACCTACCGGGTATGCAAGAACAAAGTGTTCCACATTATAGTCCATAGGCTTCCATCTTCTTATAAAGTGTGGTTAAGCCTATCCCAAGAAGACGAGCTGCTTCGGGTTTGTATCCGTTGGTATGTTGGAGAACTTTCTGAATGAGGTGCTTTTCAACGCTGATTAGGTCCAATTCAATATTATTCCCCATATTTTCAGATAATTGACATTTCCTTTCCATGGACATCGTATTATGGCTGCCATATATTTTTTATGATCACTTTAAATCTCACCAAAATCTTTAGATATCTGCCCTGCACAGACAGGCTTCCAACAATCGAAATTTCTCTTTTTAGCTAAAATCGTGTTATTGATTATAGGCAATTCGCAACTTTCGCTGATATATAAAATAGCATGTCCCCGAGCTGTTGTTTTCAATTGTTTTCTTAATGTGTTCCAAGCTTCTGTATCAGAAATAAAATATTGCGATGCGGTAGACTCCGTTTCATACACCAGTTTGTATTCATTCAGCACCAATTCATTTTCCTGATTTGTCTTCTTTTGAGGATAGCATAAATAGGCAATTCCTGTCAAAAGGATGATTCCTGTAAAAGTATTCAGCAGATATTTAAAATAATAATCATTTTCGAAGAAATAGAATTCATTGATGTTACCACATATACATACGCTAGCCACAAACAGTAATATTACCGTTATCCGTTGCTTCAAAAATTTCATCCGCATATTCTTTTCCATTTGTATCCTAATTTTTGAAATCAAATCCTTTAAATAAGCCGTGAATAAATTATATCCACGGCTCAAAAAGAAAAAAACAATTCAAATCTTTACATAATGAATGGAGAAAAAGATTTTGGTACACATAAAACAACTTTAATTGCAATAATATATAATATGAAACTTATATCCTTCTATGGGCAACCAAATACTTCTTGCAAGGCCACCATTTTTCAATCCTGTTTTTCAAAATGAAAAAATATCCAAAAACACCAATCCAGCTTGTTACTAGTAACAGAACGATAATCTTGTTTTTGATCCTTTGAGGAACATCTTTTTTTATTAAATTGCTGATTGCCCATACAGAGGCAAGCGAGCCTAATTGATAAATAAAAAATACCATTTTGTTTCTTTGTTGTTCTACATTGTTTCTTATAGCAGACAACCGAAGATGAATATTAATGATACTTTCTTCGGAAATCTAAACTGATAAAGATAATGCCAAAATCAGACCAATTTAAGAATAATAAACATAAATCACTATATATCAATTGATTAAAAATATCAATTCTAAATTGAAAGTAAAAAAAACCAACTAAAATGAAAAACACTTTTTCATTTTGGTAATATTACTTAGGCTTCCCTATTTACAAACATCTGTTTATCAATGACAAATACAAATTGGTATGGATTTTGCTTTGTGTTGTATATAATATTTCAAATATGAGATTATTTATCATTTCGAATAGGTTGCCTGTAAAAGTTACACGTTCCTCCGATGGAAAATTTGTTTTTTCACGGAGCGAAGGAGGGCTGGCTACAGGTTTGAAGTCATTGGACGTTGATTGTGAAAAACATTGGATCGGTTGGCCTGGCGTCTGCGTAGAACAAAAGACGGAAAAAGATGACATTTGCAGTCAATTGGAAAAAAATAATTATCATCCGGTATTCTTATCCGACAGGCAGTATGAAAATTACTACGAAGGATATAGCAACAGTACCCTATGGCCCCTCTGTCATTACTTTTTTGCTTATACGTTATATAAAAAGAACTTTTGGGAATCATATAGGGAAGTCAATGCTGTTTTTTGTGAAGAGATATCGCGGATAGTTGAACCTAATGATTGGGTTTGGGTACAGGACTATCAGTTAATGCTGTTGCCGGGCATGCTCCGTGAGAAGTTTCCCAACCTTCATATCGGGTATTTCCACCATATTCCGTTTCCTTCACATGAACTTTTCCGGATTCTGCCCGAAAGGGTCGAGATCCTGAACGGACTTTTGGGAGCCGACTTTGTCGCTTTTCACATTCACGATTATATGCGTCATTTCATCAGTGCGACGGAACGCGTCCTTCATAAGAATTTCAATCTGGATGAAGTTCAAATGAATGATCGTGTAACCCGTGTGGATGCATTACCGATGGGGATAAACTATGATCTTTCTATTTGGAGATCATAAGTTAATCATATCGGTAGACCGACTGGATTACAGCAAAGGAATATTGCACCGTCTTTACGGATTCGCCTCTTTTTTGAAAAATCATCCGGAATATCACGGGAAAGTGACATTGGCGATGGTTATCGTCCCCTCTCGCGACCATGTAGGCAGTTATGCCGAATTGAAAACCAAAATAGACGAGGAGATCGGTTCTATCAATGGAACTTACTCTACCATGAATTGGACTCCGGTATGTTATTTTTATCACGGTTTCTCTTTTGAGGAATTAGTAGCGATGTATTATGTTGCCGATATAGCCTTGGTAACCCCTTTGCGCGATGGTATGAATCTTGTGGCAAAAGAGTATGTCGCTACCAAACAAGATAATCCGGGGGTACTCATTTTAAGTGAAATGGCCGGTGCTTCGGTTGAATTGTCTGATGCTTTATTGATTAATCCAAACGACACGGACCAGATCGAACAAGCCATTTGCCGTGCATTGAAAATGCCATTGGAGGAACAAAAAGAAAGGCTTCAGCGGATGCAAGCCATCCTTTCGGTTCAAACCGTAAACAAATGGGCTGCGGATTTCATGAGAGAATGGCGGCAGACCGCAGAGAAAAACAAACGATTACAAAAGAAAAAGATCTCCGCACAAGACCAGAACGAAATCAAAACATTATATGACCAAGCGAAAAAGCGCTTGATTTTGCTGGATTACGACGGAACATTAACTGCATTCAAAAATCATCCGGAAGATGCAGTTCCAACACCTGCATTACGAGACCTGTTACAGCGTTTTTGTTCCGACCCTCGGAATCATGTAACCATTAATAGCGGGCGGGACCACTATACATTGGAGAAATGGCTGGGAGATCTTCCTCTGTCTTTTGCCGCCGAGCATGGTGCATTTTACAAGGAAAAAGGCGCATGGCATAAAAACATAGGCAATCGAGAGTGGGATTCGGAGCTATTGTTTATTCTAAATTTGTTTGTAAGCAAAACCCCGTACTCTCATCTTGAGACAAAAGAAGCTGCTCTTGCCTGGCATTATAGAGAATCGGACGCCTGGCTGGGAGAGCTGAGAGCGCAACAGCTAACAAAGGCTATAATGCCTGTTTGCCTGAAAAAGGGATTACAAATCATGCAGGGCAACAAAGTCGTGGAAATAAAATCTCCAGAATGCACAAAAGGTTCGGAAGTAGATCGCCTATTATTGGCTTCCCGCTATGATTTTATACTAGCAATGGGAGATGACACGACGGATGAGGATATGTTTCGGGCTCTTCCAGTATCCGCCATAACAGTTAAAGTTGGAATTGTATCTGAAAAAGCCAAATACAATCTGTCCTCGCAGGAAGAAGTATTGCCTTTTTTGGAAGAATTGTCGGGTGAAGGTGTTAGTTACGGAACGACTTCCAAAAGCATAAAAGGTCAACTGAAAGCCACCGTTGATTTTTTTAAAGGATTGTGGACAAATAAAAAATAATTTTTATGGACAAGTTAAATTACGGAGTAATAGGAAATTGCTGCACTGCGGCTTTGATTTCGGATAAAGGCAGTATAGATTGGTTATGTTTCCCTAACTTCGACTCACCTTCCATCTTTGCATCATTGCTCGATCGGGAGAAAGGGGGATATTTCGGCTTCGAGGTTTCTCCGGATTATCAAATATCGCAATCGTATGTTCCTCATACAAATATTCTTTCGACCAACTTCGTATCAGAAGAAAATGAATTTGCCGTTGTAGATTTCATGCCTTGTTACCATCTGAGCGATGCGAGCAATTGTTATCGTCCGGCAGAGATCTACCGATATATCCGCAGAATCAAAGGTACTCCCCGTTTTAAAATCAACTATGAGCCGGCTCCGGACTATGCCCGTGGAAAGACAATTTTCAACACGACCTCGGAATATATAGAGACCTACTCTACTTCTAACAGCAAAGATAGGCAATATCTTTATTCCTCACTACCTTTGCACAACATCTTGGAACAGAAAGAAATCGTACTGGCTAAGGACGAGTTCTTGCTACTTTCATATAACGAGAAAGTAATACCCGTCAACATTGAGCGTGAGAAACTGGAATACTGCCGGACGCTGGTTTATTGGTTGAATTGGACTGACCGAACCAAGAAGTTTACGGTCTATAACGATATCATTGAGCGAAGTCTCCTAGTTTTAAAATTGATGTCTTTTTATAATGGAGCCGTATTGGCGGCCATAACAACTAGCCTACCGGAAACGATCGGAGAAGTCCGTAACTGGGATTATCGTTTTTGTTGGCTGCGCGACGCCTCCATGTCCATTGAAACTTTGTTCCAGATAGGCCATGTGGAAGCCGCAAGGCGGTTCATGAGATTTGTCCAGTCTACTTTTGTTTCTCAACACGATACTTACCAGATCATGTACGGTATTCGCGGAGAAAGAAAATTGACGGAAGTTATTCTGGGACATCTTTCCGGTTATAAGAACTCACGACCCGTTCGGATCGGTAATGATGCTTACCACCAGCTTCAAAATGACTCGTTCGGCTATTTAATGGACCTGATCTACCAATACTATCGTTTGATGCCCGGTACATTGGACGAGGTGGAAGATATGTGGGAAATGGTAAAAAGTATCCTGACGAATGTGATGATTGACTGGAAAAAACCAGACAAAGGCATTTGGGAGATTAGAGGAGAAGGACAGCATTTTGTTTCCTCCAAAGTTATGTGCTGGGTCGCATTAGACAGGGGAGCTCGTATTGCAGATTTATTAAACAAACCGACATACCGGAGACGTTGGTCGGAAGAAGCGACCGTAATCAAAGAAAATGTCATGAAAAACGGTTGGAAAGAAGAGATGCAAAGTTTCTCGCAAACCTACGGTAATTCCGACCTTGATGCGTCCTTGTTGTTAATGGAACCGTATGGATTTATCGATCCGAGAGACATACGCTACCATAAAACAGTGCAAGCGATAAAGAATGCGTTACTTTATAAAGGGTTGATGTACCGTTATAAATCTCATGATGATTTCGGACTCCCCTCTTCCGCCTTTACTATTTGTACGTTCTGGCTCATCCGTGCTCTTTATGTCATTGGAGAAAAAGAAGAAGCACGTAGTCTGTTTGAGGAAATGCTTCATAATTCAAATCACTTGGGACTTTTCAGTGAAGACATTGATTTTGAAACCAAGGAGCAACTGGGGAATTTTCCTCAAGCATATTCCCATTTGGCACTAGTCAATACCGCTATATTGTTTTCGGAAGAGGACATACGACTGTCTTTTAAATAAACCTTCTGTATCTCTTTCATTTTGGAAATATTTTTTCACTATGAAAGAGATTTTATTCTATTTTTATAGGACAAAGCTCATAGGAATCAATATGGAAACGAATAATTTACTGGCCCCATTATTTTTTGTATTGATAGGGTTGATGGGAGGTGCGATTTTAAAATTCGGATTAAAAAAGATGCCTCTTCCTTACACGGTCGGGCTATTTGCCTTTGGATTATTGATCGGTACGTTTGACCGGATAGGCTGGTTGGAAAGCATTCCTATATTAAAATCATCGATCGATCTTGCCGGAAATGCTAATCCCGATATGATACTTTATATTTTTCTTCCGATCTTGATATTCGACGCTGCTTATGAACTGGACGTGCATATCTTTCGAAAAACATTGACAAATGCCACTATATTGTCCGTACCGGGTGTCATTATTGCGATGTTGCTGACGGCTGCCTTGATGATAGGGATCGGAACGTTCGCCCCTTCTTATGAAGGGTGGAACTGGACCTTTGCATTGATGTTCGGAGCCTTGATAAGTGCGACAGACCCAGTGGCCGTTGTCGCATTGTTGAAAGAGCTAGGCACCAGTAAACGTTTCTCGACGCTAGTGGATGCCGAGTCGATGCTGAACGATGGAACCGGTATTGTCCTTTTCATGCTGTTTTTCGGAGCCTATACCGCTACTGGTGTTTCGGATTCTCCCGTAGCGGACTTTATCATGGTCGTTGCCGGAGGAGCCCTGCTTGGTACGCTTTTGGCTTATTTGTGTATTCAATTTATCACAAAAGTAAATGGAGACGAGATGCTTCAAAACAGCGTGATGATTCTTTCCGCTTATATGACTTTTGTCATAGCGCAAAATTATTTGGAAGTATCGGGAGTAATCGCTTTGGTCGGTTTCGGTTTAACAGTCTCTTACATGGGCCGTCCGAGGCTGAAACCGCAGGTCAATAAATTCATGCGTCAATTTTGGGAATTGGCAGCACACATAGCAAATACATTGATATTCATAATTGTCGGTATCGTAATAGCATTGAAGGTAGACTTCTCATGGATGGATTTATTGATTCTTATCTGTGTATATGCCGGGATAAATATCATTCGTATATTAATAATAACCATATTTTATCCGATCATGAAACGGTCCGGATATGGCTTGTCGGTGCGAGAGTCCACGATCTTGAGTTGGGGAGGATTACGTGGTGCATTGGGACTAACGATGGCACTGATGGTATCGTATACCTTTTCGATACCAGAACCAATACGTCGGCAAGTACTTTTCCTTACGGCTGGGATTGTAACTTTAACATTGACAATAAATGCGACTACAATCGGTTGGCTTCTAAAAAAATTGGGATTGGCAGAGATACCGTCCTCCAAGCTTCTTTTGGATTATAGCGTAAAAGAACAGTTGTACGAAGGTTCTGAAAAATACCTAAAAGATTTGAAACAGAAGGAAGCGTTGGAAGCAACAGACTGGAGTATTGTCGAACAGTTTCTACCTCAAAAAGAAATATATCCGGAAATGCCTGTCCGTACCAAAGACGTAATGGCAGACATACGCCTACGAATCTTGGATAGAGAGCGCTCGCTCTATTGGAGCCTATACACAAACGGTGTCATTTCATCCGGGACGCAAAGACGTTTAAATGCCGCAATTGATGAACAATACGATCGAGACGGAAAGAAACCTCTATGCGACCGAGGCGATATTTTTGAATTCTGTGAGGAACCTTCATGGATAATCAGTATGAAGTTTTTCTCTCGTTTTTTCCAAAAATGGGCAGATATTTACTATCAAGACAGAATTATTTTAGGGTACGATTTGGCAAGGGGATTGATCATAGCCCAGAAAGAGTCCTTGAAACTGGTTAACGAGTTTGGCTCCTCGGAAACAGTCTCTACCGAATATGAAAGTTGCTTATCGCTTTTACAAGTCGAGATCCGTAAAAATATAACTAGAGCATCGAATTTTATCACAAAAATATCCATTGATTATCCTAAATCATATAAAGAGGCTGTGACTCGCAAGTCTGTCCGTATGTTATTGAGCAACGAAAAAAAGAGGATAGAACAATTCAAGGAACAGGGTTTGATTTCCCAAGAAGAAGCCGAGCAAATGGTAAATGAGTTGGGAGAACGTCATAATAAGTTTTTCACTTCTTACCAGTTCCTAAAATAGCGAAAAGAGAAATATGTCAGTCATCCTCAATAGATAATAACTCATCTAAAGCACCATTCATAATGTATGGTAAACACTGGCGAATCTTGTCTATAGGCCAATCCCACTATTTGAGGATCTTGTATAATGGTATTTAGATATACGGTTTGTTTATCTCCCGTACGTGGATATATTTTAGTCATCATCTTTCTTCGTTTTTTAGTAATGTTTCTTTTTCAAATAAAAAATAGATTGTGTAGTCAACAGAATTACAAAGACGTATTCCGCTGTTAAATAGATTGCGAGAGGAGCTTGCGTGTAACGACATAACCAATAAAGATAAACCAAATATGTGGCTGTTGTCGTAACTTGAAAAAGGAAAGTCATTTGTGTCTTTCCTGTTCCTCCGACAGCATTCAAATATACATAACCCGGTAAAGCGAAAGTGTAATTCAACAACATTACAACAAAAGGGGCAAAAGCTAATTGTATCAATAGTTCATTACTCGTATAAAAACCAATAATCCATCGATTACACAATAAAGCAATCGCAACCAAGGGAAATCCTATGGCATAACCTAATTTCAGAATTTTACTACAGATTGAAAATAGTGTCTTCCCTTCTCCCGCACCAATCGCATTACTGACTAATGAGCCTGTTGTAAGCGCAAAAGAATTCGCTATCACAAAAAATATAGCCGATACGCTCCGGGTTATATTGGAAATCGCTAACTCTATTTTTCCCAAATGTTCAATTGAAACGAAAAACAAGAACCAAGGGGCTACACTAATAAACGCATGAAGCATACTCCATGTTGATAACTTCAAGACTTTTATAAGTAAATTACCATTATAGACCGGCCTCAACCCATATTTTTCTTTATCCAATCGTATCCACATATAGAAGGAAAGCATCATAAAGGAACCCATCTCTGCCAAAGAAGAGGCAATTGCCGCCCCCGAGATTCCTAATTCCCTAGTGAATATCAAATAAAAATTTAAAGGAATATTGATTAATACCGCTATGGCAGCAGCCCAAGATAGAGCTTTTGTATGCGTTATCCCCACTAAAAAAGAACGTATCGCCAAAAATGGGAATGAAAACAACAATCCAAAGCTACGCCAATCCAAGTATAGGATTACCGCTCGATAAATATCCGAGGAAACGATCAGCTTCTTTAATATAAATGGGGAAACCGTATGAATGAGAAGGTAAAGAAAGATAGCCAATCCCAAAAGGAAAAATAAGCCTTGAAAAAAGGTCTTGCCGGTTTCCTTGTAATCTTGCTCTCCATTCCTTCGAGCTACCATTACTTGCAATCCAATGCTAAATCCAAAACCAAGCATATAAATCGCCAAATAATAAATTCCGGCGATAGCGGACGCTCCTAATTCTATCTCTCCAACGTGGCCTAAGAAAACAGCATCCGTAATATTGATTAATTGTTCCATTAAGATGCTCATTATTACAGGAAAGTTGATGAGCCATATTTGTTTATATGTATAATTCATTGCTCAACTGTATAATAGTGCGATACAACATACCGCTTTTATGCAGTATGTTATTTCGTAATCCATAAAATAAAAGGATATAAAATCTCCGTGACAAATAAAGCTGTATTTGTCAAATAGCTGAATAGCTTTATTGGATAGGGCTAAAAGAAAAAACGGCTAAATAGACGTCTCTATCCAACCGTTCAAAAGATCTTCGCGATAATCTTTTGTGCTCACAGTCAAGGTTAAACTCGAAAAACATATAACTTCAAAATGAATTTATAACATCATTTTGTTTTGATGTTGGCAAAGGTAAGCCTTTATTTGTAAATAACAATTTTTTATCATGTTTTTTTTACTATTATATCTTTTTTTTCTTCTCTAGAATATTTTCGTTTTAATTTATGGCCTCTCTTGTGCTCGGATATTCAAAAAAACGCAATGGAAAGTTCAAGAAATGAAAGCAGGGCATAAAAAGGGTGTGTCATGACACACCCTCTTGTGAAACCATAAAAAAGATTTTCAGCCACAATGGAAATAAGTATTGACCAGCTTCAACATCTCTTCCGGATTATTCTCTAGGTCCTTGCGTAAAGAAGCGTCATCATAAGATTCCAGTTTACGGATGATGCCGTCTATCATACTCGGACTAAATACGTTATATTTTTCAAAAACAGCACGCTGTTGTCTTAAACGGGCGGCTGAGGCTGCGCAACTGTCTGGGAGTTGATCCAATGTCTTTAGGCGATCTTGATTCTCTTCCTTATGAATATTCACGTTTACATAAGTCTTCTCAGCGATCTCCAAAGCATCGTCGATCTCAAAACCATGGCGGCACGCAACTGCCAATCCTGCCAATAATTGGTATAAATCAGCGGAGCCATCCGGTGAGCGCATCTCGACCGTTTGCTTTTGGCTCGTATCATAATGGCTGGCAGGTTCCAATGGGTTCGCCAAAGCACACATGTCCGTTTTTGCGGCCCAACCTAGCGGAACACGAACTAAAACTGAACGATTCCGATCTCCCCAACAAATATTCGTAGGTGCTTCTTGGTGTGGAACCAAGCGGAAATATGAGGTTGGGTTCGTATTTCCAAAAGCCGTAATAGAGGAAGCTAAGCACATCATTCCAGCGATAGCCTTACGGGCGGTTTCGGATAAGATACCATTCGCTAACATCTGATTCTTGCCATCTTTCATGATACGCATATGGACATGCAGACCGGAACCTGCTTTTCCCACCGTAATTTTCGGAGCGAAAGTGATGTTATATCCATATTCATGCGCTAGATTGCGGATCGCCCATTTAGCGATCATCAATTGATCCGCTGCATTTTCCGCAGGACATGGTAAGAACTCGATCTCATTTTGCTCATAGATCAAACCATTTAACGTAAAGTTACCAACTTCTGAATGACCATATTTAATTTGTCCCCCGGCTTGCGCTATGCAGTGCATGCACTCCGTCCGGAACTCATTGAACTTAGCGTAAGGAGCGGATTCATGATAACCTTTTTGGTCGGTAGCAGGGAAAACGCCTTCATCCGGTGCGATTACGTAATATTCTAATTCACCCATTGCCTCAAATTCCATTCCCGTCACCTCATGAAAAGCCTTACAAGCTTTATGCAAGGTATATTCCGGGGAACTTTCTAAGGGTTCTCCATCCTTATTGAAGAATGAGCAAAGCATGGTAAGCGTAGGTAATTCCGCAAACGGATCCTCGAAAGCCGTACGGAAACGGGGCACCACATACAGGTCACTACTTCCCGCCTCGATAAACGAGAAAAGACTAGAGCCATCCACACGCTCACCGCAAGTCAAGATCGCATCCAGATAGGCCGCATTGTTGATTACAAAGTTTAGTGTTTTCAAACGTCCGTCGCCTGCAGGATACATAAAATTAACCATCTGGATATCTTTCTCATAGATATAACGGATAATGTCCTCTTTCGTAAACTCGGACGCTGGCTTTTGTAAAAACTCCACTAATACGTTGGGAGTCATTTCTAGTTCTTTGTTCATGTCTTATATTGATTATGTTTATAGTGTAGAGAAAAACTTTCCTTTGGAACTGCTAACCGGAATCAAGCTAGAGATCGCTTCAGCAACCTCTATAGGTCGGTCAGACTCTATGATGTCCACACCTTGACGGATGATCATACGGTATGCTTCAGCACGACTTTCGGGTGTGGATAGTTTATCGTCGGAGGGAGCGGTAGATATCATGCACATGACACCTCTTTCATGTAACATATCGATCACCTCACGGACTTCGGGGGTAATCTTCGGACCTACGTAAGCCATGATATGATTCCAAGGTATACCGTTATCCTCATAGTCTTGAACCGCCTCTTTCGTTTTCACGAAAGCCTCAAACATGAAATTCGGATTTTTCTCGTAAAAGAAACGAGCCGAGGCACCATCATGAACCGTAATCATTACATAAGGTTCCGCTTGCATATCGGTAATCAACTGAGCAGTGCGCTCCATCGGAACATCCTTCTTATCAAGGATTAGGATTGTTTTTCCACGGGCCCAACGAATCGCTTCCTCTAAAGTCGGGATACGATAGTTTGTGATATTTCCTTCGGGATCCTTCAAACGGAAATTTTGCAATTCTTCCCAAGTATAATCAGAAACTTTCCCAGTCCCATTACTGGTACGCTCCAGTGTATCATCGTGGAAAAGGACGATAACACTATCTTTGGTTAACCTCGGATCTATCTCGAACGTGGCAGGAGTATAAGAGAGGGTATTTTCAAAGGTTTCCATACTGTTCTCAGGATAGCCTTTTCCCCGTCCACCTCGGTGTCCACTAATTAAAGGAATTCGGTCATCGGCATATTGGTAGAAAGATATCAAATCATCTACATTTGATATCTGTAGCGTATTCATTCCGTTGTATTCAAGCTCCTCCTTTGGCGTGTTCAATACGCAAGAACCACAAAGCAGGGCCAGCATTAAAAATCTGGCGGATAAATTGATTTTCATTTCACGATCGTATTTTAGGTGAATGATTCTTTCTATCCGCCAAACTTACACAAAATAAATGATTTTACAGAGTTAGCACCTTAATATTCGTCAACTTTCTGGTCTACACGGAACTTATCCAAACGTGCTTGCAGGCGAGTTTGGATATCAGCATATTCCGGATTATCGTATAAATTATTCAGCTCATTCGGATCACTTTGCAAATCGTAAAGCTCATTGCAATTAATCGCGTCATTATGCTCATTCTTCTCTCCATAGAAATGGATCAATTTATAACGACTGTCACGTACGCCATCGTGGCGACGTACCATATGGATAGCTGGATAATCATAATAATGATAATATAGATACTCACGCCAATCTCTTGGTGTCTCGCCTCCAAACAAGGGGACTAAAGAAGTTCCTACCATATAATCAGGTTTCTCGATACCGGCTATATCCAGATAAGTCGGGGCATAGTCAATGTTCTGTACTAAGGCCGTACATTCACTTCCCGCCTTGATTTTAGCAGGATAACGGATAATCAACGGCGTACGGAAAGATTCTTCATACATGAAACGTTTGTCGAACCAGCCATGTTCACCCATGTAAAAACCTTGATCCGAGGTATAAACGATCACGGTATTATCCATAAGCCCTTCTTTTTCCAGATAGGCGATCAAACGCCCTACCTCATCGTCAATCGATTTGATGCAACGTACGTAATCCTTGATATAACGTTGATATTTCCATTTAACCAAATCCTCACCTTTCAGGTTCTCGTTAATGAATTTTTCGTTACGAGGCTTATAAGAAGCGATCCAAGCCTCCCGTTGTTCCGGGGTCATACGATCCAAAGAGGCCTCCCAACCACCAATATTCCATTCCTTTTTATAAGCCTCCTTATCTTTAAGCTCATCTACCTTCAAATCATAAACCAAAGTCATATTTTTGTCTATACTCATCTCTTGTGTACGTGCGGCATCGCAACGAGTAGCATAATTATCATTGAAAGTATCTGGATATGGGAACTCTACATCCTCATATAAATCCATATATTTCGTATCCGGCATCCAGTTACGATGTGGAGCCTTATGATGAACCAGCAGGCAGAAAGGCTTATCCTTATCCCTCTCTTCCAAAAACTCGATAGCGTGATCGGTCGTAAGGGTCGTCGCATATCCCTCTTCTTTTACATACTTGCCATTCGATTCATTGCTTTTAAACTCTGGATTATAATAATCTCCCTGATCCCATAACACATGATAATAATCAAAACCTTTCGGCTCACATTGCATATGCCATTTACCGACAACACCTGTTTGATAACCGTGCTGTTGTAAGATTTCAGAGAAGAATACTTTTGTCGTATCAATACCTTTTCCTAATTGTCTTTGTCCGTTTTGATGGCTATAAAGACCGGTCATCAAACAAGCACGGCTAGGAGTAGACAGAGAATTCTCTACAAAGGCTTGCCTGAATAACATACCTTCCGCAGCCAAACGATCTAAATTTGGTGTTGGTGCCAATTTACCTAGCGCATGTCCATAAGCGCTAATAGTTTGATACGAATGATCATCCGTCATGATATGGATGATATTAAGCGGCTTCTCTGCCACTTCTTTTTGCCCGGTTCCGCATGCGGAGAATAAGAAGGCCGGAGCCAAGAAGACCCCATAGTTAATCGCATTCTTCATGTATTCAAAATTTTAAAATTACACAAACGTACAAAAAACAGAAATTATCACCAATAATACTTCCGGGCTATCTCAGCCATAGTCGGATATTTACTATCCTCATCGTCATATTGTTGTTTCAATTCCAACAGTTTTGTCTTCAACTCTTTAATCAACGCCTTTTTCGATGGGTCGTGATACAGGTTCTTCATTTCCATTGGATCCTCTTTCAAGTCATACAATTCCCATTCGGGAGTTCTGGACTCATTCTTGGTCCCGGTCATTCCCAACGACTCTCCATAATAGAATATCAATTTATAGCGATCCGTACGGATACCATAGTTGGCTGTCACGTTATGGTCGTTATCCGCATTCATCCAATAGCGGTAATACATAGCCTGTCTCCAATTAGCTGGGGTCTCATTTCTCAAATTCGAGCGGAAACTTTCTCCCTGCATTTGGCTAGGCTTGTCCATTCCGGCATAATCCAAAAATAGAGGAGCGAAATCGATATTCAATGTTATATCCTTATTATCCGTGCCGGGTTTGATTTCTTTCGGATAACGGATAACAAACGGCATACGCAAGCATTCCTCATACATCAATCGTTTATCAAACCAACCATGTTCCCCCAAAAAAAATCCTTGGTCTCCGGTATAGATGACAACCGTGTTTTCCGCCAATCCTTGCTCATCCAAATAGTTCAAGATACGCCCTACGTTTTCATCAATACCAGCGATACAGCGCAAATAATCTTTAATATACAATTGATAAGCCCAATGGCGCAACTCATCACGGCTCATATCCGTAGGTATATCCGTTTTCACATCCGTCTGCCTCAAATGCTCCATGCTCATCCGTAGCAACTCCGCATACTCTCCCTTGCCCTCATATGTGTCCAATAAGTTCTCCGGCTCCGGGATCGTTACATCTTTCAATAAATCCTTGAAACGCTCGGCGGGTGTCCACGGTCTGTGAGGAGCCTTGAAATGGCACATCATAAAGAAAGGCTTGCTCTTATCTCGATTTTCCATATATTTGATAGCCTCACTTCCTATCACGTCGGTAGAATGCCCTTTATACACTTTACCCGTTCGGGGATTCGCATGCGGATCATTCCCCCATGTACCTTTTTCTATAAGCATCGGGTCATTATAACGGCCCTGTCCAGGCAAGATATTGTAATAATCAAAACCTGTAGGTTCCGCATGCAAATGCCATTTACCGAATATAGCGGTTTGATATCCTGCTTGCTGCAAGCATTTCGCTACATTCGGAAGATCCGGATCTAATGGATCTTGCAAAGTATATACACCATTCTTTTGGCTATATTGTCCTGTGATAATCGCTCCACGGCTCGGGGTACTGATTGAGTTCGTCACAAAACAATTCCTCAATATTGCGCCCTCATGCGCTATTCGATCAATATTGGGGGTCGGTAAGACCGTTGATAAAATTCCACCATAAGCACTTACCGCCTGCGAAGCATGATCGTCAGACATGATATAAATGATATTCGGTGTCCTATCATTCTGTGCCATGGCTGTTTGAACAGCACTAAAGTCATATAGGAAAATGCTTGATAATAAAATGTATTTGCATTTCATCGTATTTGTATTAATTTATTATACCAAACTTTTATAAAGCTATTAATAAAAAAGGATATATTATAATCCTTCATAAATCATACTTCTTGCGAATCAGTAATGCCCTTGATTCCGATGATCCGTGTGAGGTCTCACGGTTCGTTTCAAAGGGATATTCATTCCATCCGTAGACTCCAGCCAGTCATAAATCTGAGCATTCAATTGTTTGATTGTCTCTTTATATTCAGGTTCCGCAATCAGGTTCGTAGTTTCATACGGATCATTTTGCAAATCATAGAACTCATTCGTATCCCAAACCCCATGATAACGGATATACTTATAACGATCGGTGCGGATACCATGCATCGTTGGTGTCTGCGGAAATTCATATTCCCAATAATACTCGTAGAAGATATGATCTCTCCAATCCACCTTTTCTCCCTTGAGCAAAGGCAAGAAAGAATATCCCACCATCTGCTCAGCCTTTTCTAAACCCGCACAAGCCATAATTGTAGGAGCGACATCTACATTTTGTACCATATTCTCTATTACCTTACCTCCCTCAAACATACTAGGGCAACGAACCAACATAGGAACTCGCACAGATTCCTCGTAGAACTGTCTTTTGTCGATCAATCCATGTTCTCCCCACGCAAAGCCATTATCACCCATGTAAATAACCAACGTGTTATCATCTAACCCTGCTTCTTTCAGATAATCCAAGACAGAACCGATACTTTCATCTACAGAACGCAAGGTCTCACAATATTTACGAACTTGAACATCCCAAGGACGGCCATGGTAGGAATAGTCCACCCCATGCCAACTTTCTCTTTGACTTTTCACCCAATCCGGAGCCATTTTTTCTCCATAATACTCTTTTCCAAACGCAGCCTTTCCTGTTTTCTTATCAATAGTCGGCAACTCTTTAATGCCATAATGAGGCGTATTGAAGTTCGGAGGTAATACCAATTCCTTATTTTTATAACAATCCTTATGGCGCTTTGCGGCTGAAAAATTGTCGTGCACACCCTTATGAGACAAATAGACAAAGAACGGTTTATCCGCTTGTTTTTGTTCTTTCATGAATTGGATCGCATGGTCGGTCAAGAGATCCGTAACATAGGTACTGTCTTTATATTGTATCCATTCCCCATTTGTATTTATACGAGGGTTATAATATTCCCCCTGCCCCTTGAAACCTTCCCAATGATCAAAGCCTGGTTGAGGAGCCCCTGAGTCATTTCCCATGTGCCATTTTCCAAAGAAAGCAGTTTTATATCCACACTCCTGCAAATATTGTGGAAAAAAGATCAATCCATCAGGAAGAGGAGCGGCATTATCAACCACCTTATGGCTATGTGAATACATGCCGGTCAAGATGGAAGCACGGCTGGGAGAAGAAAGAGAGGTCGTAACAAACGCATTTTTGATATGCGCTCCTTCCTTGGCCATCCGATCCATATTAGGAGTTTCCAACCAAGGGATCGTATTCATGAACCCCATATAATCATACCGGTGGTCATCCGAGAGAATAAAGACAACATTTAATGGTTTCGTTTTTTGTGAAGTATTGTCTGCTTCCTGATTTTTAGGCTGGCAGGCCAAACATTGACTTACGATAGTCAATGAAAACAAGGTATTATTGATATTTGTATTCATATTGATAAAAGTTGAGGAGCTGTAAGTTTTACAGCTCCAATTAACATTTTATGACCAACCCGGATTTTGCGTTAGCTCAGGATTCAAATCCAATTCCCGTTGAGGAATAGGCATGAGAATCATGTAATCCTTTATATTACTAGCAATGTCCGTCTTATTCTTCTCAGCGACTTTCGCTTCGTATGTGCTGTGCTCTTTCATCCGTTTTATGAATGTACCTGTACGTACGAGGTCAAACCAGCGATGTCCTTCTATCGGAAATTCCAAATAACGCTCTTGTAAGACTGCTGCCCGGAAAGCATCTTTAGACAAACCCTCATAATTTTCAGAAGAATCACCAAACGCACGCTCTCGAACACGATTTAAAACTTGATGAGCTTTCTCTGATTCTCCGATTTCATTTAACGCTTCCGCATACATAAGCAAGGCATCCGAATAACGGATGATATGCATATTGATCTCACAGAACTTAATAGCCGTTAATCCATCTTGCCAATACTTGCCAAACAAAGGAATACTTGATATCAATTCCTTTCCATTTACAGGGTTCGTATAATGCGTTCTTAAATTCACGGCTTTACGTTTATCATTTTCCTTAAAGGTATTATTTAATTCCATAGTGGGAATATCCGCCTCATTAGATCCACTAACTCCGATCGGTTCAGGCAAAGAATATTTGGGTCCCGTTAAACTCATTTCATCATTATGAGGTAATGGGTCCGCCTTATATTCAATATAAAAGACAGCCTCTTTACCAGCTTCAGTATCCAAGTTCCAATTATCTCCATACTCCACATGTAAACCATACCCATAAGCACCTTCTTGTTCAACAACCTCTGCCAGTTTTTCCTTTGCTTTGGAATAATCACCTTTCGTCAAATACACCTTTCCTGCTAAAATCTTGGCAGCACCTTTTGTCGCACGCCCTATATCTGTAGTCCCATATTCTGAGGGATAAGGAAGGGCACTTTCCGCATCTGTCAAATCAGATAGAATCTGTTCATAGATCTGCTCTTTCGCAACTCTCGGCCCCATAGCATCATCTATTGTCTCTAACTGAGTCACCAAAGGAACATCTCCAAAAAAGCGGACTAAATTGAAATAATAAAGAGCACGTAAGAATTTTGCTTCTGCTATAAATCTTTTTTGTAAATCAGGATTCATAGTAACAGATGGAATGTTATTAATAGCGGCATTAGCTTTCATAATGCCCGAATAATTATTTTGCCACATATCTCTAATAAATGTGTTTTCCGGGGTGTGACGCAAAAATTCCAAGTTCTGTAGAAAGGCATTAGGCATACCAAGACCGTTTTTCATCCCATCACATGTAAGATTGCATAACATATACATGCACCTACTATAAATACTATTAAGTTGTTGATAAGTTGCATCAACTGCCGCTTGGGCATCTTTCTGACTCGTGTAAAAGTTATCCACGACCAGCCTGTCTATTGGTTTCTCGTCTAAGAAAGAACACTGTACATTGAACAATGAGAATATTGATATACAGCCAAATATTATATATTTATTCATGATAATACAATTTAATTATTACTTAATATCAAGTTTTATACCAAACATAAATGTACGAGATTGTGGATAGCCACCGAAATCTTCGCCCGCTTCAAGCGTAGAGGCACCTCTATAACTAACTTCAGGGTCATATCCCCGATATTTTGTCCATGTTAATAAATTTTGTCCAGTCACATACAGACGCAAACCTTGGATATGCTTTAAGTTTATTTTAGGAAAGCTATAAGATAGTGATAACGTTTTCAATTTCAGATAAGAGCCATCTTCTATAAATCGATCACTTACCAATAAGGCTCTATTTGTTGTTGCCTTTGGGTATATGTTACTCGGATTTTCCGGTGTCCAACGATTTACCATGTCCGCATAAGCATTTTGCCCACCTGTTGGATTCTCCAATTCCATGGCATTATAATTAAGAATCTTATTTCCATAGGAATATTGTAAGAACACATTAAGTTCGAAGCCCTTATAAGCAAACGTATTTGTTAATCCTCCGAAAAATTTAGGATTAGCGTCTCCCAATATTTCCCTGTCATTAGCGGCATCTACCTTTCCATCACCATTTAAATCCTTATATCTACGCAAACCAACACCAATAGGTGAAGCAGATGAAGTTTGTTGCTTACATTCTTCCTCATTTTGAAAAATACCATCAAAACGATATCCATAGAAAACACCAATGGGCTCACCTACAATCAAGCGACGTACAGAGCCTGTTTTTAAATGCCCATCGCCTTCTGCCATTTCCTTATACTCTTCTCCGCCTAATTCAAGAACTTTATTCCGATTGAAGGCGATGTTAAAAGCGGTTGTCCAACTGAATGCCCCTGTCAAATTATCACTTTCTATTGATAATTCATATCCTTGATTTTCTATGCTACCTATATTCTTCAACATGGTTTGATATCCAGATGTAGCAGGAACTGCAACACTATACAGCAGGTCTGTTGTTTTCTTCTTATAATAGTCTGTTGTGATGCGTAATCTATTATTGAACAAGCCTAAATCTAAACCAATATCAAATTGTCCGGTGCGCTCCCACTTTAAGTCAGGATTAGGAATTTTGTTTGGGAAAAATCCTGATACGAGTTGATTCCCTAAGATCCAATTACTAGTACCTAAAGTTGCCAATGATTCATATACACCGATCTCCGTATTACCTGTAAAACCATAACTGGCTCTTAACTTTAAATTCGAAATGACTTCTTTTACAGGCTCCATAAAAGCCTCTTCCGATATTCGCCACCCAGCAGAAGCGGAAGGGAAGAAACCATATTTGTTGTTTGTCCCAAAACGAGAAGAGCCGTCAACACGGGCATTCACGGAAAATAGATACTTATGTTTCAGCGTATAATTAATACGAGCTAAATACGACATCAAACTCCATTGAGTAGCGTTGGATTCCGGTTTGTTATAAACAGAACCAGCTCCCAGATTATTATAAAGCATTACATCATTCACGAAATTTGAGGAGGATCCCATTACATATTCCGCATTATTTTTTTGCATCGTAAAACCACCCAACAAGCTTAAGTCGTGCTCCTCTGCAAATGTTTTATTCCAAGTCAGTGTATTTTCGTTCAGCCAATTTATACTTTTATTTACACCTACATAAGCCGAGGCAACTCCTCCAGACTGATAAATATTGGACGGGGTATATCTGTTTGTCTTATGATACATCACATCCGCTCCCAATGATACTTTCAGTTTTAAATCCGGAATGATCTCCCATTGTGCATAAATATCTCCAAGCAAACGTGAAGTCGCATTATTAAATTTCCGTTCTTTTGCTGTCGCTACCGGATTTGGAACTAATATTCCAGGAACATTAATTTGAGTGTATGCACCTGTCAACTCATCTTCATATACAGGCTGTATAGGATTCATTCTTAATGCACCAGAAATAGTTCCGTCTTCTCCTCCAGTATCAGTTGCTACGGAATTACTAATCGTATGGCTGGCGGTCATGTGTGTTCCCACACTAAAATTCTTGAATATTTTACGATCCAAATTCAAGCGTATGGAGTAACGCTTGAAATCAGAGTTGATAACAATTCCCTTCTGATCTGAGTAATTGCCTGATATCGCATATTGTGTCTTCTCGTCACCACCCGAAAAACTTAATTGATATGTTTGCGTACTTCCTCCACGAAAGATCTCGTCTTGCCAATCCGTCCCATTACCGATCTTTGCGATCTCAGATAAAGCCGTAGCATCATAATAGGGTTTCAATCCATCATTTGCATAAGCCTCATTCACTAATTTCGCATAATCTTGCGCATTCATGACATCTATCTTTTTGGATACGTTTGATATTCCAAAACTTGCCTCAAAAGAGATAATATCCCGTCCCTTTTTACCGCTTTTTGTTGTGATCAATACGACACCATTCGCCGCACGTGCTCCATAGATCGCCGTGGCGGCGGCATCTTTCAAGATCTCTATAGACTCAATATCTGATGGATTCACTGTAGACAAACCACTCATCTGTGTCTTACCACCCGTATTACCGAAACCACTACCACTATAAACAGGGAAACCATCGATAACATATAGAGGCTCGTTTCCACCTTGCAAAGAACTACTGCCACGTACCCGAATAGAGGCTACGGCTCCCGGCATACCAGAGGTTTGGATTACTTGCACACCAGAGGCTCGACCGACTAAACCTTGATCGATAGAAGTCATGGGCGTTTGCTGTAATTCAGCTGTTTTAACAGAAGATACAGCACCCGTTAAATCACTCTTCTTCACAGAACCATAGCCAATGACAACAACCTCATCAATATTTTGGGTATCCTCAGTCAGTTGGATTTTAAGGGAACGTTGCTTGCCTATTTTTACTTCTTTAGTCATGTAACCGATATAAGATATCAGAAGTATATCCTTTTCCGACGCATCTAAACTGAAATGCCCATTCATATCGGATATGCTACCTATAGAGGAACCTTTTACGATAACATTTGCACCAATGATGGGTACATTCGCTTGATCGGTAATGATACCTGTAATTTTACCATCTTGTTGGACCATCCGAGGCTGTTCATTTTTCTTGTAGATTATGATATGTTTATCATCGATTGTATAAGACAAACCTTGTTTACCAAGAATGCCATGCAATACTTGGTTGATACTTTGCTTATTAGCCTTCACAGAGATCTTCTCATTAAGATTAATCTCATCATTCTTATACCAAAAAGAGTATTCACTTTGGTGCTTGATCTCTTCAAGCGCCTCCGAGATAGTAACATTGTGCAGATTCAATGATATTTCCGCTACTTGAGAGTAACCCGTTTTCGCGGATGCGCAAAATAAGCTGAGCATACATAGTACAACAGATAGTCTCATGATGTTATATGTTTTTTTTAGGTTAACATTAGGCATATAATGCCTTGTGTGTGAAATAAATTTCATACTTTTGCAATGATTTAAAGTTTTTAATTGTGTTGCGATAATTAAGACTTGAGTCTTTAGAAACGGAAGATGTTGGTAGCATTTTCCGTTTTGTTTTTCTCTATTCCCTCTTTTTTCTATTTCATAGGCATATCGATTTAACGTTTATAACTCATTTGATTTACTTTTTCGAGATCGTGATTTGATCCCCTTCTATCTCATACTTTATAAGTCGATTAGCGGTCATGACCCGGAGGATTTGGTCTATGTTCTCTCCCCGTACGAAATCACCGGTAAAAGCTGCGTTCCTCAAATCATTCCCGAGGATCTGTATCCTTACGTTGAAACTCCTTTCCAGTTGCTTAGCGATTTTCTCTAGTGGATAGTTGGTGAAATAGAATTTACCACAAATCCACGAAGTATAACTTTGTAATCTCACTTCTCTCTTGATAAAGCGATGTGAGGCTTTCATATATTTTATTTGCTGTCCCGGCATTATCTGGATGAGATTTTTAGTGTCAAGTCCGACACCGACTTTCCCTTCCGCTAAAGTCACCTCTATATTATCATCGTCATCATAGGCCTTCACATTAAACTTCGTTCCTAATACTTTCACCTTAACATTTTCAGCGCTAACGATAAAGGGATGCTCCTTGTCGTGCGATACCTCGAAGAATGCCTCACCGTTCACCTTTACCTCCCTCTGCCCGGAGACGAAAGCTGTCGGATAACTCAATGTCGTACCGGCGTTGAGGATCACTTTCGTGCCGTCAGACAGGACTACGGAGGATCGCATTCCCATCGGATTCACCATCTCTACCATTTGGCTGTTCAGTTTCTTGTAGCCTTCGTGGAAAGAGATATAATTGGAGATGCTGAACAAAAGCGTGACGGAGGCGGCGACCGCAGATATTCTCAACCAAAACCTTCTGCGCAAGCTGCGTTCGATACGGTTGTTGACCTCTAGGAAGATATCTTCCCTCATTGCGTCACCCATTTGCTTTATGATCTCTTTTCTTGTCTCCATATTTCGTCTTTCTTATAATGAGGAGTAAGGATCGATGAAATTCGTTTAAAGAGAAAGACGTTTTTTTTAAAATGTTTGAAATATGTCCTAGATGCATAAAACATCCAAATAATTGTCGTGACATGATACAGATTTACTTCACACGCAATTAACAATTAAAAGAACGTGTGTAAGATGTCAAACAAAGCAAGAGAACGTAAAAGTTACAGCATGGAG